>NZ_JBAWDE010000056.1:0-32013 GCF_049590575.1 Pseudomonas sp. | reverse complement strand
ATTCTGTACGGAGATCGATTTATCAGGCCAACCTGGTAAAAGCACGGCCTGCCTCAGGGCAGGCCGTTACCGGCCCGCACACAAAAAAACTGACAGTCCCATGCACCCAGCTACCCAAAGCGACCGCAAACAATCCCATCCCCCCAGCGTTTCAGTTTTCCTCCCCCTCCGCCAACAACGCAATCCCACCAATAATCACCACCACCCCCACCCAGTGCAGCGGGCTGATATGTTCCCCCAACCCCAGCCACGAACCGAGCAACACCACTACAAACACCAGCGAACTCAGGGGAAACGCCAGCGACAAACTGCTGCGCCGCAGGATCAGCATCCACACAAAAAACGCCCCGATATAACAGGCGATGGCCGCCAGAATCCCAGGATTGCGCGCCACGTCGGCCAACCACTGCCAACTGAGGTCCATCTGCCCCAGTTGATCGCCGGCCACCTTGGTAAACAGCTGCCCGGCACTCTCGGTGCAGATCAGCAAGGCCCACAGCACCACCGTGCCCAGGCGCCCATGTAGCCACCCGCTATGCATCGTTTGCGTACTCATGCCTGACCTCCTGCAATCGCTACCAACATCACGCCAAACGTAATCACCAGCGTGCCCATCCAGCGCCGGCGGCTGACGGTTTCGCCCAGCACCAGCTTGCCCGCCAGCACCACGCCGCAATAAGCCAGCGCCGCCGCCGGAAACAACAAGCTCAACGGCGCTCGGGACAAGGCTTCGAGCCACACGAAAAACTCGATCACGTACGCGCCGATCCCGGCCCACAGCAGCGGCGCATTGAACACCTGGCCCCAGAAGGCATTCAGGCGAAAGCCGCCCTCCAGCTCCGGCAAACGGTCCAGGCCGAGCTTGAAACACAGTTGCCCGATCACATCGAGCACGATGGAAAACGCCACCAGCAACACCACAGTCAAGGTCACGGGAACAGCTCCTCAAACAGGTCGATCAGGGCTTCATTAGTCGCCGCGTTACGTTGCAAGTCTTCAGGGCTCCAACGCTCGGCCGGCGGTTGGTCGGACTTGGCCTCCCAGCGCTTGAAGGCGTTGCTGAAGGCCGGCGTGGCGAACTCGCCGCACACGTCGATGCCGATGATCCGCTTGCGCGCCGCCAAGGCCCGCAGGGCTTGCAGCAGATGGGTCAGGCGCATGCCGCCCTGGTCCCAGTTGGTGGCCGCGTCTTCGCTGGCCAGCACGTCTTTGTCGATGGTGATCCAGATCGCTTCGGTGGGCAGGCTGCTGATCATCTGTTCGAGGAACGCCGCCCAATCCAGCTCCGCCAGGTTGCGCCAGTGCAGGTGGTTTTCCTGCTGCTGGTGGCCGGCACCATCGCCCACCCTGCCCCAGACTTTCGACGGCGGATGCTGCCAGGGAAACAGCTGCAACTGCCCGCGCTTGAGGGCGCCGAGGTTGCCGCCGCGCAGTTGCGGGTTGTGCAGGTCGTCGCTGCACGGGCCGAGGGTGACGATGCGTTTGATCGCCGGCATTTTCAACGCGCGGTTGACCCACGAACCGCAGTGGCGTCTGGGCGCAAAGCGCACCCAGTCGGGGTGATTATCGAAGTGGATCAGGCTGATGGGTTCTTTCAGGTCCGCCAGAAACGCCGGCGTCAGGTGATGATAATCGCCGGAGCCGACAAACAGAATTTCCGGCCGTGCATCCACCGGCCGGGGCCGTTTGGCCAGGCGTTCGGCGAAACGCTTCCAGGTTTTTTCAGTGGACCACAGGCGCAGCTCGGGGCCCAGGTCCAGCAGGTCGATACGCGTGGCAAGGCCACTGGCCAAACGCCGGGCAATCGGTGCCTGGCCGGTGAGGCTGTGGTCGAGGTCGAGAATGTTCAAGGCAGTGTTCCCCTAAGGCTTTAGGGGGTCAATGCAAGGGGCGGGCCAGCGCTTATCTTGAAGAGAATGAGTAACCCATGTGGGAGGGGGCTTGTCCCCTCCCACATTTGCATCAGTGTTCAGCTTCAGCTTTTGGCGTCGTTGATGATCTGGCGGATCGCCCCCACAAAGGCTTCGGCCGGTTGGCCACCGCTGACAGCGTACTGGTCGTTGAACACGATGGTCGGCACCGAGGACACGCCACGGGAAATCCACAGCTGCTCCTGCTCGCGGACCTCGGCGGCGTATTCGTCAGAGGCAAGGATCTCGGCGGCGCGCTTGAGGTCCAGGCCGACGCTTTCGGCGATGATCGCCAGTGTCGCGTGGTCGGAGGGGTCTTGCCCATCGGTGAAGTAGGCCTTGAACAGCGCTTCCTTGAGGTTGTACTGCAAGCCTTCCAAGCCGGCCCAATGCAACAGGCGGTGGGCGTCGAAGGTGTTGTAGATACGGCTTTGGCCATCGGTGCGAAAGGCAAAGCCCAACGCGGCGCCCACGTCGCGAATACGCGCACGGTTGGCCTGGGATTCTTCGGCGCTGGAGCCGTATTTTTCAGTGATGTGTTCGACGATGTTTTGCCCTTCGGCCGGCATGTTCGGGTTCAGTTCGAACGGCTGGAAATGAATCTCGGCCTGCACCTCGGCGCCCAGCTGGTCCAGCGCTTCGGTCAAGCCACGCAGGCCGATGATGCACCAGGGGCAGGACACGTCGCTGACGAAATCGATTTTCAGGGGAGTACTCATGGCAGGAGACCTCGCTGGCAGTAATGAGCCACAAAGGCTGCACGATACACCAATGTCACAACAGCTTCGCGGGCGCGACCGGATCGATCTGCGCCCAATGCGCGGCATCTTCGCGATGGGCCTGCAGGTACGGCAACACCGCCGTGAGCAATGGCGCCTTGAACGCCTCCTGGAAACGGTGGGCCATGCCGGGAATCAGCTTCAGTTGGCTGCCCTGGATATGCGCCGCCAGGTGCACGCCGTGCATCACCGGCAACAACGGGTCGGCGGTGCCGTGTACCACCAAAGTCGGCACGCGCAATTGGTTGAGCAACGGCACGCGGCTCGGTTCAGCGAGTATCGCCATGATCTGGCGTTTCACCCCGTCCGGGTTGAAGGCGCGGTCGTAGGACAGCGCCGCCTGGTGCAGCAGCGCCTGGCGATCATCTTGCACATTGGGGCTGCCCAGTGCGGCGAGCAAATCGGCCTGTTGTTCCAGCGCCACCTCGCGATTCGGCGCGCTGCGGCGCGACAACAATTGCACCAGCGCCGCATTCGGCGCCGGCAGGCCCTCGGCGCCGGAACTGGTCATGATCAGCGTGAGGCTTTCCACCCGCTGCGGCGCCATGGCTGCCAGGTGCTGGGCGATCATCCCGCCCATGCTTGCGCCCAGCACGTGGAATTGGCGGATCTGCAACGCGTCCATCAGGCCCAGGGCATCGTCGGCCATGTCGGTCAGGGTGTACGGCGCCGACACCGGCAGGCCGAGCTTGTAGCGCAGCACTTCGAAGGTCAGGTTGGCGCTGGCCGGTGCCTGGCGCCAACTCGACAAGCCGACATCACGGTTGTCGTAGCGGATCACCCGAAAGCCCTGCTCACACAGGGCCACCACCACTTCGTCCGGCCAGTGGATCAGCTGCCCGCCCAGGCCCATCACCAGCAGCAAGGCCGGGTCGGACGCACGGCCGATGCTCTGGTAGGCGATACTTACCTGAGCCAGGTCGACGGTTTGGGTCGGGACATTGACGTCACATCGAGAAGCCGCAAAAGACGGCAGGCCGAACAATAGAGCGGCCAGTAAAAGCAACACGCGCATGAAAAACACCGAAACGCAGAACCCCAGTAGAGCGCGAGTCTGATGAAGTTTGTTCAAGCGCGCTGCCACAGTTCTGTGACAGTTTGATGAAGAGTGCCCAGTGGTCAGTGTCGACATGCCTGGCTACATGAGACAAACTCACGCTATCCACCTTCGTCACAAATTGTCTTCATGGAGAGCCCGTGCTCGAAATCCGTCACCTCAAGACCCTGCACGCCCTGCGCGAAGCCGACAGCCTGGTGGAAGCCGCCGAGCGTCTGCACCTGACGCAATCGGCGCTGTCGCACCAGTTCAAGGAGCTGGAAGAGCGCCTGGGCATGCAGCTGTTTGTACGCAAGACCAAGCCGCTGCGCTTCACCAGCGCCGGCCTGCGCCTGCTGCAACTGGCGGATGCGACCCTGCCGCTGCTGCGCGGCGCCGAGCGTGATATCGCGCGCTTGGCCGGCGGCACTGCCGGGCGTTTGCACATGGCGATCGAATGCCACAGCTGCTTCCAGTGGCTGATGCCAACCATCGACCAGTTCCGCGATGCCTGGCCGGAAGTCGAGCTCGACCTGGCCTCCGGCTTTGCCTTCGCGCCGCTGCCGGCCCTGGCCCGTGGCGACCTGGACCTGGTGGTCACGTCCGACCCGCTGGAGCTGCCGGGCATTACCTACGTGCCGCTGTTCACCTACGAAGCCATGCTGGCGGTGGCCAACCAGCATGCGCTGGCGAACAAGTCCTATATCGTGCCGGAAGACCTGCTGACGGAAACCCTGATCACCTACCCGGTGGAACGCGACCGCCTGGACATCTTCACCCGCTTCCTGGAACCCGCTGATGTCGAACCGGCGCAGGTGCGCACCTCGGAGCTGACGGTGATGATGATGCAACTGGTGGCCAGCGGCCGTGGCGTCTGCGGCATGCCGCATTGGGCGCTGCACGAATACAGCTCGCGCGGTTACGTGAAGGCCAAGCGCCTGGGCGAGAAAGGGCTGTTTGCGACGCTGTATGCGGGGATCCGCGCGGACATGCTGGATGCGCCGTATATGCGCGACTTTTTGCTGACGGCCAAGGACACCTCGTTTTCCACGCTGGATGGCGTCAGCGCGGTGCGTTAGTCCGGCAGTGGGCGCCACATGTGGATTTTGTCGAAATAGTCCTCACCCACCCGAACCGCCAGGGGCTCCAGGCCGTACTGGATAAACCCGCAGCGCTGGTACAACGCAAACGCTGCGGCGTTGCCGGCGGTGACGGTCAGCTGGATGACCTTGAGCCGCGAGTGCTGGCGCGCTTCATCGAGGGCCGCCTCGACCAACCGCCGGCCGAGGCCCTGTTGCTGAAAGGCCGCGCTCACGTACATGCCGAACAACGTGACCTTGTGTCGTGCCTTCTCACGGGGCTCGAAGGCCAGGCCTACGAGGCCGGCCAGTGTCTGCCCTTCGAAAGCGCCGAGCAGCCGGTCCAGCGGGTTGTCCAGGCGCTTTTCCCACCAGCTCAACGGCATCAAGGCGCGCTCCGCCACGCTGGAGGTGAATGCCTGGGGGTAGGCGCCGTAAGCCTCAAGCATCAACGCCCGATAAGCCTCGGCGTCGCCGGGCGCCAATACGCGGATCATCATGCCTGTCAGGCCGTTGCGGTCAGCGAAGCGCGGTAAAACGGCAGGATCAGGTCGCGGGTCAACGGCGCCAGGTGCAAACCGCCATCGCCGGCGGGGTCGATCCAGCGGACCTCTTCAATCTCGGCGGCGGGGCTGACCGCTACGTCGATCTGCACCTGGAACAGCTCGGCTTCCACGGTGAAGCCCGGTTCATTCACGGCCGGTGCCGAGAACTTCCCAAGATAAACCGCAGCGCTTGGGTCGATGCGCAGGTTGAGTTCTTCGTGCAGCTCACGCGCCAGGGCCTCGGCAGGTTGTTCGCCGGCGTCGATCTTGCCGCCGGGTTGCATGAACGCCTGGGTGCCGCGCTTGCGCACCAACAGGGTCTGGCCGTCAGTGCCGATCAGCAGGGCCGCGGCGATGCGAATGGTCGAGGTCATGCAAAGGTCATCCTTGGGGGCAAAGGGTGAAAGGATCACATGCCCGCCGCAACGCTGCAATAAAGTGTGGGGCGGTCAGGCTGAGAACTCTTTGATAAACACGCTGTAGCGCGCGCCTTCCATGGTCTCGAACGCAATCAACTTATCCACCAGCGGCAGGTTCAGCACTTTGCCGGCATTGAGCAACAGCATGCCGTTGTCGGCATTCAGGTTGCGCGCCAGCACCATGCCCTCCTCCAATTCACGGGTGCCAAGGACCTTGACGTTGGGATCACCCAGGGTCACGTCGTTGAGGTAAGTGGCGCACACCTGCACAAAATCCTCGACCATCACCGGGTCATACAGGCGCCCGGCATATTTGCGGATGTAGAGCAGCGCTTCGTCGCTGTTCATCTGCCGCTCCAGGATCAGGCCTTTTTGCAGCTCGATAAAATCCACCGCAAGTTTCAACAGCCGCGAACCGGCGGGAATCGCCTCGCCCTTGAGGTGGTCGGGAAAGCCGCTGCCGTCCCAGCGCTCCTGGTGATGGCGGATCAGCCGCGCCGCGTCTTTCATGGGTTCCAGGGTCATCAACAGCGACTCACTCTGGGTGGCATAGGCGCGGTAGCGTTCGCGGTCACTGCTGTGCAGCAGGTCCGAGGGCGAGGCCATCATGCTGTCGCTCCAGCTCAGCTTGCCGATGTTATAGAGCGCGGCGGCCATGGTCAGGTCGCGGTTGCTGGCGTCGTCCACGCCATGCGCCACGCACCAGGTGCGCACCAGTTCGATGATCTGCCGGTTGGTCTGCTTGGCACGCGGCAGGCGCAAGTTGGCGAGCAGCGAGAACACTTCGGTGCCGGTGGCGTAGCTGTGTTTGAGTTCTTCGTAGGCCAGGTCGAGCATGTCGGCGGTTTGCTGCAACTCGCTGGTGCGCGAGATCACGCGTTTTTCCAGGCTGGCGTTGAGCTGTTTGAGTTCGTCGTTCTGCTGCTGAATCAACTGTTCGAGGCGCTCGCGTTCGCGCTCCGAATGCTGGTGGGCCAAGGACTGGCGCAGGGCGAGCAGCAATTCTTCATCATTCCAGGGTTTGCTCAGGTAGCGATAAATCTCGCCTTCATTGATGGCTTTGACGATCAGGGTCAGGTCGGTTTCGCCGGTCAGCAGGATGCGCACGGTGTGCGGGTAGTGCTGGTGGATATGCGCCAGCAAGGAAGCGCCGTCCATGTCCGGCAGGCGCGCGGCGCTCATGACCAGGTCGACAGGCTCGCGGGCGAGGACGGCCAGGGCATCGGCAGCGCAAGTGGCGCTGCGCAGTTCGAAAGGCTCCAGGCGCAACAGCTGGGTCAGGCTGTTCAGTACGTCAGGGTGGGCGTCGATCAACAGCACCACCGCCCGCTCGGTATCGCTGAAAGTAACGGACTCTCCCATGGGACACCTCGGATCGTCGGTATGCGTTCCTTGGGTTATTGGGCAAGGCCTCCCTGGCGATTACAGAGGAGTTTAGTTGGTTTTAAACAAAGTGATGGCCTTTAGGTATCACCGCTTTACAGGGCACATGAAAAACCCGGCTTTCGCCGGGTTTAAATGGGAACGAACGCTACGTCATGCACAGTGCGCAACCTTCTCGACTTCCCGGTAAATCTGAGCCCCCTTGGCAATCTCTACTGTGCGCAGATCATAGGCGGTCTGCAGGTTCAGCCAGAACTGCGCAGATGTTTCCAACGCGGCTGCCAAGCGTAAGGCGACATCCGCACTAATACTGCGACGCATCAGCACGATGTCATTCACCGTGGGCGCAGAAACGTGCAGCGCCCTGGCGAGGGCGGCAGCGGTAAGACCCAAAGGCTCTAAATACTCCTCTTTGAGGATCTCTCCAGGATGTACGGGGCGCATGCCATTCTTAAACATGATTCACCTCAGTGGTAATCCACAATTTCAACATTTTCCGGACCGTTATGACCCCAAATAAAACAGACCCTGAACTGGTTGTTGATTCGGATACTGTGTTGCCCCTCTCTGTCGCCATATAAAGGTTCCAGCCTGTTTCCGGGTGGTGAACGCAAGTCTGCGAGCTCGACCGCTGCATTCAGGATGCTCAGCTTTCGTTCCACCACTGAAAGAATGGCGGACCAGCGTCGGGTTCGACCGGTTTCAAAAAGGCTTTTGGTTTCGGCGCATTTGAAGCTTCGGATCATCGCTTAATGCTTAACGTTATTCGTTAAATAGCAACTCTACATTGGTTTCCGAGATATTCAACTGGCCGAGGAACAGACAAAGCGGCGTGACGACGAGCGGTCAACGCTGGACCAAAAAAAAGCCGCTCCAGAATCCAGAGCGGCCTTCGAGGTGAACCGTGAAACCCTCACGCCTCGGCGTGTTTCGGGCTGGAGCCAAACGAAGCAAAACGCTTGTTGAACCCGGCGATGCGGCCTTCAGCCTGGGTCTTGCGCTGCTGGCCGGTGTAGATCGGGTGCGAGGCGCTGGACACGTCCAGTGGGATGTAAGGGTAGGTGTTGCCGTCACTGTGTTTATGGGTGCGATCGCTGTCGGCGGTGGAGCCGATCAGGAAGAACACGTCGGCAGCGGTGTCGTGGAACAGCACAGTGCGGTAGTCGGGATGGATACCAGCTTTCATAAAGCCTCCGGGGCGTCTGGGTGCATTTGATGTGTTATACAGTAACACAAAGCATGCACCCAAACGAGAACCGATTGCAATAAGCATAGACCTCAAGCTTCTATGCCGCTTCCTGGAAGTCCATTTCCGGCGGCTGTCGCGAGAAGCCACGGGTGAGGAAACCCAGGTAAACCAAGCCAATCGCCAGCCATACCAGGCCCAGGTAAATCGCCAAGTGATCGAGACTGACCATCAGCCACAAGTCCGCCAGCAAGCCGATGGCCGGGAACACCAGGAACAGCATCAATTCCCGCACGCCGCGCTGTTGGGCGCCGAGCCAGTAGTGAAAGATCACCGAGAGGTTCACCAGGCTGAACGCCAGGAACGCGCCGAAGTTGATGAACGACGTGGAGGTGGTCACGTCCAGCTTCAACGCCAGCAATGCCACCGCTGCGCACAGCAGGATGCTGTTGACCGGCGTGCCGAAGCGCGCATGCAACGTGCCGAAGAACGACTTGGGCAACACCCCGTCGCGGCCCATCGCAAACAGCAGGCGCGAACCACTGGCCTGGGCCGACAACCCCGAGGCGAACTGGCCGACGATCAGGCCGATCAGGAAGATCGACACGAACAAGTCGCCGCCGATATTGCGCGCGATTTCATACGCCGCCGAATCCACGTTGGCGAACTCGAACGAGGGGTGGGCGATCTGCACAAAGTACGACACACCGACGAAGATCAGCCCGCCGATCAAGGTGATCAACATGATCGCCCGTGGGATGGTGCGGCGTGGGTCGCGAGTTTCTTCGGTCAGGGTACTGACCGCGTCGAAGCCCAGGAACGAATAGCAGGCGATGGCCGCGCCGCTCATGATCAATGGCATTTGCATCTGGCCGTTGAAAAACGGGGCGACGGTCCACAGAGGCTTGCTCGCGTCGCCGCCGATGTAGTGGATGCACAGCGCGACAAACGCGATCAGCACCAGAAACTGCACCAGCATCAGCAAGGCGTTGATGCCGTTGGCCAGCTTGAGGCCGACGATATTGATGGCGCTGGTGATGCCGATAAACGCCAGCACCCAGACCCACTGCGGCACTGACGGAAACGCCGAATTGAGGTACGCCGCGCCGATCAGCCAGATGGCCATGGGCAGGAACAGGTAGTCGAGCAACACCACCCAGCCGGCGATGAAACCCAACTTGGGGCTGATGGCCTTGCGCACATAGCTGTAGGCCGAACCTGCCACCGGAAAGGCCGAGGCCATACGCCCGTAACTCATGGCAGTGAAGAACATCGCCACCAGGGCCGCCAGGTACGCGGCGGGCACCATGCCGGCGGTGGATTGCGCGAGGATGCCGAAGGTGCCGAGCACAATGATCGGCGTCATATAGGCGATGCCAAACAGCACCACCGACCCTAACGACAGGGTGCGTTGCAAACGAGCCATGAGCGATTCTCCGCTGATTATTAGATTTATGGCAGAACTGAAGTCGGTGAAGCAGACGCTGTTTTTATGGTTTTAATCTGTGGCGAGCGTTAAACGGTGGGGATCAGCAGTTCGCGGGTCCCATCGCTGCGCTCAATCACCTCACCCGGCAATTTCAGGCGCTGGTCGTCCAGGTAGCGGTAGTCCTTGCGCGCCGCTGCCAGCTGGTCAAGGTCCAGCTCGACAGTGAACTGCCCTTCCTCACGCCCGGCTTCGAACAGCAAGGTGCCAAACGGGTCGACCAGGGCGCTGCCGCCAGCAAACAGCAGGCCGCCATCGCCCTCTTCCACGCGGTTGACCATCAGCGCAAACGCCTGGTTTTCCTGGGCGCGGGCCATGATCGCGGTGCGGTGGGTAGGGCCATACGGGTCCATATTGCCGTTGGTCACGATCAGCAGTTCGGTACCCAACTGCGCCAGGGCGCGGGCGGTTTCCGGGAACTCGATGTCGTAGCAGATCAACAGCCCGACGCGCACGCCGTTCCACACGCACGTCGCGTAGCGATCACCGGGGGTAAACACACCGCGATCCGACGCCCACAGGTGCGTCTTGCGGTAACGCAGGGCGATGCCTTCGGGGGTGATCAGCAAGGTGGTGTTATAGAATTGGCCGCCATCGTGCTCAGCCATGCCGATCACCACCGCGATATTGCGTGTGCGGGCGGCCTGGATAACGGCTTGCACGGTGGGGCCGTCCAAGGGTTCTGCGATGTCGGCGACCGTCTCGGCCGACGGGAAGCCCATCAGGTGGGTTTCCGGGAATACGATCAGCTGCGTGTCGCTTGCGCTTGCAGCAATCGCCGCCAAAGCCCGCTCAAGGTTGTAAGCTGTGCCGTTATCGCGGCCTGCCAACTGGGCAAATTCGACCTTCATGGGAAGTCCTGTTGTTTTAACTGTGGCGCAGTATGCGCAGCCGCACCCGCCGGGGAAATCACGCCGCCGGGGTAACCCTATGGGGGTAGACGAATGACAGTCTCGCTGCAAGATATCGCCTGGCATCGTTCGGTGGGGCAAATGATCGACGCCCTCGACCAGCCTAACTTCTGGACCCAGTTGGTGCGTTTACTCGAACAATACGTGCCGTTCGACAGTTGGGTGGTAGTGCTGTTCAGCAGCGCGCACCGCCCACTGGTGTTCGCCGAATGCCCGGGCGCCGACGGCACGCCGGACCCGCTGTTCCAGGATTACCTCAACGGCCTGTACCTGCTCGACCCCTTCTACATCGCCAGCCGCGAGCACGCGCGCACCGGGCTGTTTCGCCTGGCCGAAGTGGCGCCGGAGCATTTCGAGCTGACCGAGTATTACCAACGCTACTTCCGCCTGAACGTGGTGGCAGATGAAATTCAATTTAATTGCCACCTGCCGGACGGGCGTACGCTGTGCCTGTCGCTGGGTTCGAAGCAGCCTTTTGACCCGCAGCAGATTGCCCTGCTGTCGCTGATCCAGCCCTGGGTATTGAGCCTGCTGCGCCAGCGCCTGCCGTTTGAACTCAACCAGGTCAGCGCGCCGCAGCCGCCGATCCAGAATGATGACTGGGGCGCGCAGCTCACCGCCCGCGAGCTGGACGTCGGCCGCTTGATGCTCAGCGGTTGCTCCAGCAAGGAAATCGCTCGTAAGCTGGAAATCTCTGTTGAAACCGTGAAAGTCCATAAGAAACACATGTACAGCAAGCTAGGGATCAAATCCCAGTCGGAGCTGTTCTCGATCTTTCTACAGGCGCAAACCGCCTAGCCGATGAGTCCGAACCCAAGGAAAACCGTATGAGCCTGTCGTTACTAAGCCGTTACGCGTTCTTTGCCGTGTGCGTCATTTTCACCCTCGCCAGCCTGCCTTTTATCCAACACGAATGGTTGTGGCCCATCACCCTGGTCACCGCTGTGCTAAGCCTTATCGGCGTGTTCGACCTGTTGCAAAGCCCTCATGCGGTGCGTCGCAACTACCCGATCCTGGGCAATATCCGTTACCTGGTGGAAGCCATCCGCCCGGAAATCCGCCAGTACCTGCTGGAGTCCGACAGCGACGCCCTGCCCTTCTCCCGGGCCCAACGCTCGCTGGTGTATTCGCGCGCCAAGAACGAAAGCGCCGACAAACCCTTCGGCACCCTGATCGACGTGTACCAGTCAGGTTTTGAATTTATCGGCCACTCGATGCGCCCGGCGCCGCTCAGCGACCCGAGTGCATTTCGCGTGATGGTCGGCGGCCCGCAGTGCACGCAGCCGTATTCGGCCTCGGTGTTCAATATCTCGGCAATGAGCTTCGGCTCGTTGAGCGCCAACGCGATCCGCGCGCTAAACCAGGGCGCCAAGCTCGGCAACTTTGCGCACGACACCGGCGAAGGCAGCATCAGCCCCTACCACCGTGAAAACGGCGGCGACCTGACCTGGGAACTCGGCAGCGGCTACTTCGGCTGCCGCACCAGTGACGGGCGTTTCGACCCCGAGCGCTTCGCCGCGCAGGCGCAGAACCCGCAAGTGCGCATGATCGAAATCAAGCTGAGCCAGGGCGCCAAGCCCGGCCATGGCGGGATCCTGCCCAAGCACAAAGTCACCAAGGAAATCGCCGAGACGCGCGGCATCATGATGGGCGAAGACTGCATCTCGCCGTCGCGCCACAGCGCCTTCTCCACGCCGATTGAAATGATGCAGTTCATCGCGCAACTGCGTGAACTGTCGGGCGGCAAGCCGGTGGGGTTCAAGTTCTGCCTGGGCCACCCGTGGGAATTCATGGGCATCGCCAAGGCCATGCTCGAAACCGGCATCCTCCCGGATTTTATCGTGGTGGACGGCAAGGAAGGCGGCACCGGGGCTGCGCCCGTGGAGTTCACCGACCATATCGGTGTGCCGCTGCGTGAAGGCCTGCTGTTTGTGCACAACACTCTGGTAGGCCTGAACCTGCGCGACAAGATCAAGCTGGGTGCCAGCGGCAAAATCGTCAGCGCGTTCGATATCGCCAGCGTACTGGCCATCGGCGCCGACTGGGCCAACTCGGCGCGCGGTTTCATGTTTGCCATCGGCTGCATTCAGTCCCAAAGCTGTCACACCAACAAGTGCCCGACCGGCGTCGCCACTCAGGACCCACTGCGCCAACGCGCATTGGTAGTGCCGGACAAGGCCCAGCGGGTGTTCAGTTTTCACCGCAATACCCTCAAAGCGTTGGCCGAAATGCTCGCGGCAGCCGGCCTGGATCATCCGTCGCAACTGTCGGCCAAACACCTGGTGCGGCGTATGTCGGCAACCGAGATCAAACTGTTCTCGCAACTGCATGTGTTCTTGAAACCGGGTGAATTGCTCACCGGTGAAGTGAATGGCGAGTTCTATTCGCGTATGTGGCAGATGGCGCGGGCGGACAGTTTCGAGCCGCATGAAGTGGCGGCCGCTTAAGCGTGCTACGCCCGACAGCCCTGTGCTGTCGGGCAATGAGACATTCAGTAATACCCAACCTTTGCAATTGCTTACAAATACCGCCAACCTGCGCCCGCCCGACGTGCGGCGTACGACAACGTGCGTCTGCGCCTGTCACTACTAAACCTTTTGTTCAAGAGCCCGCTGCCATGCTGAACGGACGCGACCCACGCATCGATTTTTTTCGGGGCCTGGCGTTGATCTTCATTTTCTGGGATCACGTCCCCCACAATCCCCTCGGCCAGATCACCCTGCGCAATTTCGGCTTCAGCGATGCGGCGGAGGTGTTTGTGTTCCTTGCCGGCTATGCCTCGGTGCTGGCCTACGGCAAGATCCTGCAACGCGATGGTTACTGGTTTGCCTCGCTGAAAATCCTGCGCCGCGCCTGGGTGTTGTACGTGGTGCATATCTTTTTGCTGGCGATGCTGATGGGCATCGTGTTCTTCGCCAACAGCCATGTGGAAACCCGCGACCTGGTTGAAGAGATGGGCCTGACGCACTTCATCACCCACCCGCAACAGGCGCTCACCGATGAGCTGTTGTTGCGTTTCAAACCCAACCTTATGGACCCGTTGCCGCTGTATATCGTGCTGCTCGCGGGTTTGCCGCTGGTATTGCCGTGGCTGTTGCGCAAGACCTGGCTGGTGGTGGCCGCGTCGGCCACGGTGTACCTGCTGGCGCCCTGGATGGGCTGGAACCTGCGGGCGATTGCCGACGGCGTGTGGTACTTCAACCCGGTGACCTGGCAATTCCTGTTTATCCTCGGGGGCGCGGCGGCAATCCATGCCGGGCGGGCGCGCCCGGTCGAAACCCGACCGTTGGTACGTCAGCCATTGTTCGTGACGGCGGCCCTGTACAGCGTGGCGGCGGGCGTGCTGACCCTGTCGTGGCGCTGGCCCGAAGTGCACGATGCGTTGATGCCGGCGCAGCTCAGTGACCTGCTGTACCCGATCAGCAAGACCGACCTGTCGCCGGTGCGCCTGCTGCACTTCCTGGCCCTGGCCTATGTCACCGCCAAACTGCTGCCCAGCAGTGGCTGGACGCAAAACTGGCTGGGCCGGCATACCTGTCGCATGGGCCGTTACTCGCTGGAAGTATTCTGCCTGGGCGTGCTGCTGGCGCCGTTGGCGGACATGGTCAATGCCTTGGCGAATGATGCCGTGGCCATGCAACTGCTGACGGCAATCCTTGGCGCGGCGTTGATGGCCGGGTTGGCGGTGTGGCTGGAATTCAATAAACGGCTGGACGCCACACAGGCCTTGCGACTCAGCCAGCCCGGCTTAAATAGTTAGCCCCGACGCGCCACGGCGTGGTGGTTTCATCGACCTTCCACTCACAGTGAAAGGTCGCAACACATGTCGACTCACCCATTGCTCAACGGTATGTCGGGGAACCTGCAATCCAGCACCGCCTGGTCGCAGCAACAAGCCCTGCAACTGATCCAGCGTAACGTTACCCAGGCCATGAGCAGCCTGACAGCGGCACAACGGCGCCTCTACTTCACCCTGCAACGCGAGGCCCTGGCATCCCTGAAGGCCGTCGAGGCGGAAAAGCAGCGCCTTGAGACGGCGTTCAAGGCCCGCGGCCAGGCGCAACTGCGCAGCAAGCTCGGCGGGCGCGATCCTGAACAGTATTACCTCTACACCACCTACCTGGAAAAACGCGAGCAGCCTTTCCCCTGGGAGGCGCGCCCCCGGCAGCCCGGCTATCGCTCCCGACGGGCCTACGACGACTGGCAATACAAGGAACACACCCGGCGCATGAGCCTGTGGGAAGCCGCTTGCTTGAACTTCGGCTTTACCCATTCGGTGATTCAGGACTCCGGTTTCAGCTTGGTGGAAGCCAGTGAAGTGGTCGGCCAGAACGGCGACAAGAGCCTCAGCGCGCAGACCTTTATCAACGTGGCTCGGGAGCTGGACCTGGGGGGCCAACTCAAGCAGCAGACTGAGACTGCGCTGGCCGCTGGCGGCACGCTGCGCCAACTCATCAGCACCGCGACCCTGGCCAGTTTGCGGCTGGATGCACTGGAAGCCTACCGCAACCGAGCCGTCAGCGGCGTCACCCAGGCGATGTATGAATTGCTGACGGCTGCACTCGTAGAAGGTGCGACTCAGCCAGACTTTGAGACCCTGAGCCTGGCATGCGGCAGGACGCCGGTGGTTGCAGTGGTGTTCGTGCCCTGGGAAACAAACCTGCCGCTGCCCTTGATGCTGATCAAGGTTGGCAGCCTGGGGGTGCTGTCCTACTTCCCTTACCGCCCCACCGGTGCGTTGCAGTACCACATCGACAGCCAGGCCGCCGAGACGGCCTTTCGCCAAGCATTGCTCGACAGCCACGCGCAAAATGACCTGGGCTGGTTTGCCCGGCAATTGCCCTTGGTAGGGATGTCGCTGTTCCGTTCACTGCTCAACAAGGAACCGCGCCCCGAAGGCATGTCCTGGTTGGCGGGTGCCTTGTATGACGGATTCCACAAAGCCTTCCCGAAAAACACCCTCGACTCAGTCAAGTTCAGCACCGATATCAAGGCCGGTCGCGGCGAGACCCTGGTGCAGGCGCTGACTTATCGGCATATCCAGCGTTACCAGGCCAACCTGCAGGTGCTCGCCACCACCAAGGCCGCTGCCGACTGGCAAGCCCTCAAGGACGGCGCCGCCGCCATCGCCGGGGAAATCCTCAACCTGTTGCTGATCCCGCTGCCCGGGGGTGTCACCGGGATGAACCGCATCATGCTGACGGCGGTCTTCGGCTCGCTAGCCTACAGCTTTACCGTGGCGGTGAGCGAGGCGGCCAAGGGTGACCCCAGCGGTTTCGCCGCCTCCCTCAGCGATATCGCCGACCTGGCCATCAGCGGCCGCTTGATGACCACCGCCGGCCAGGCCCATCAACGCCGCGTGCTGCGAAACCTCGAAGCCCTGGGCAACCCGCGCAAGGTCACCACGGCTGACGGCGTCGATAAGCTCTGGAATGCAGAAGCCCAACCCTATGCCATCGACAATCAGCAATTGCTCGACGGCAAGAGCGCCGACACCCTGGGTATCTATACGGTCAATGGCCGCCATTATGCGAAATTGCGGCAAGACTCAAAGACGCTGGTGGTGGAGGTCGTCCTTGACCCGCAGCTCAAGCGCTACGGACTCAAGAGCCGCAACGGCGACCATCACAACCCGTCGATCATCTTCGAGCCGATGCTTCAGGCGTGGGTGTTCGACCTGCACAACGCCCATACACTCAGTGACCTGCAATTGCTGCAACGCATGCTGCCCAGCCGCTCACCTGTCACCTCCGACGCTGACCTTGAAAAGATGCTACGCAGCACCGCCACTACCCGCTCTACCCTGGACAATATCTGGAGCGACAATGCCCCTGCACCACTGAACCTGGTTGAGGGCGTGAGACGCTTGCAGGTCGACCGGATCATTCAACAAATCAGCGACGATTTTCAGCAACGCGGTAGCTTGCCGGCCCATGCCGACAGCGCCGTGTTTTGCCTGCTGACCCAACTGCCACACTGGCCAGCGGACAGGTTGCTGAATATCCATGATCACCAAGGCCAGTTGATCGAAAGTTACGGCCCCGTCGGCGCCCCTTCGCAGACTGCCGGTACCCTGGACCTGAAGCGTCGGGAGGATGGCAGCTATGTGGCCCTGGACGACTCCAGCGTGGCGCCCAAACACGAGGAGCACCTGCTGCGGCTGATCATTCGCGGCCAACCCGCATCTTCCAACCTGGGCAAGGACGACCTGCCGAGCCGCTCGGAAACCGGTCGCATCGCCTTGGTGCGTGAACAGGTTGCGGCACTGGCCAAGGCCGAGCGCCCGGCCTTGTTCCGCGCCTTGTTCGACTACGCCGGGTACGAACAGAGCGAACTCATCGCCCAACCCGAGATCCGGCGTTTCCTGCCACGCAAGGTCCCGGCGCCACTGGTCACGGTCACACCGCTGCTGAAAAAACTGCGGGATTTGAACCCGCCACTGTCGGCCGCGAACCTGCAACAAATCCTGGCCATGTATCCGCTGAGCGCTGCGCAGCAGCAAACCTTCCTCAGCGCCGGCACCTTGCCCAGCGCCTTCGCCGACCAACTCGAGCATCACCGCACGGCGCTGCGCATCGACGCCGTCATCGACGGTTTGTACCACCCGCGCGCGTTCAACCGCGATATCGATCAATGGGCACGGGAGTTCGCTTCGGCCCTGGTGCAAAATACCCTCAAGCGTCCCTTCGTGATCACCGAAGTGGTCAATGGCGTCATCAGCACACCCTACGCGTCAAGCGGCCCCGGCGACCTGACCGTGGAACTGCGGCATTACGGCAACGGCCACTACGAAGCCTATGACCTGCATAACGCGTCACTGATTGCCGTATCGCCGCTGATCGACAGTTTCTACCTGGCCATCGGTGCGGTGCTGCAACCCCATGAGCGGCAATTACTCGGCATGCAAAGCGTCACGGACGCCACGGGCCTGCGCAAGACCCTGGGAGATTTCATGGGCAACCAGCGCAGCCCCGAGGGGTTTGTCAGCCTGGTCAACGGCTCGCTGGTGCAATACGAGCAAAACCTCATCCTCACCCCCCAGACCCGGCCGGAAGCAGATGGCATCGTGCGCCAGGAGGGCAAGGAGTACCTGCCGCTGTTCGGCTCGATTTACCGCATCACCTTCGACAAAACCCTGCTGAAGTGGCGGCTCAGACATCCCGAAAAAATCGGCGTCGACACGCCGTTGCTGGAACACAACTACGAGGGAGCCTGGCGCCTGGCCAGCGAGAACCCGATGCATTGGGACAACCAGCGCCTGTTCAACCGCCTGGGGCACAGCCAATACAACTTCCCCCAGGCCACGGCCGGCAATATTCTCGCCCTCACCGACACCTCGGCCCCAGCCCTGCGCCAGGTGCACCGCAGCGGGCAACCCGCCCCACCGTTGCTGGCCGACACGTGCAAGCGCTTCAAACTCGAACAGCAACTGCAGCATCTGATCGAAGCCATGCGCGCCGACCCTACGTCGCGCTCCGCCCAGCCTGCCGCACAGCTGTTGATTGTGTTGGCACTGCCGGGCTGGCCCGACAGCCATACCCTGCAAATCACCGACAGCCAAGGCCAGGTACTCAAGCAATACCCGCCTGGGGCAACCCGCAGCAGTCTGGTGAAAATCAGTGAAATGAACTACCTCGATGGCAAATTACTGTCGAGCCTGGTGCTGGATAAGCACATCACTCAGGGCCTGATCGGTGAGCTGCCGGTCTCGGTGAATGAACGCCTGTTCAAGCTGGTAAAAAAAATCGTTGAATATGCAGAAAGCAATCTGCCCAAGTTGTTCGACTCGTTCTACGCCGCGAGCGAGTCCGAGCTCAGCGAACCGCAAAAAAGCTTGAAGCGCCAACACCCGGGACTGCCCAACAGCCTGGTCAGGGCCCTGCTTGACCGCGCCACGCCGAAGGAGCTCGAGCAACTGCGCACACACGAACGGGTCGGCTTGCGCCTGGGCGAACAGGCACGCCTGTCGGCAGCCGAGGTGCGCCTCAATCGCGCCTTGGAAGGGCTGTTTCGCGATGCGCTGAGTAATCACGACAGTGAAAAAATCACCCTGCACCTGCTCAAGTCACTGCCGGGCTGGCCAGGGGCAGCACGCCTGGATATTCATCAAGACAGCCTGCAAGGTACGGTCATCGCCAGTGGTGGCCACTTGAACGGTGCGCTACGCAAAAAACTGCTGAAAAGCGCTGACGGCTACCAGGCCGAGGGCAGCGCCAGCCCGCCAGGCCGACTGCTTGATGCGCTGGTGCTCAGCCTCACCCCCGCCGAGCGCACGGCGCTGGGGCTGATCGACGAAATGGACAGCGCGCCCCTGCGCGAGCAGATCGCCCAACTGGCATTGGGCAAGCGCGGGGAGCTCAAGAGCCTGCTGGGCCTGCCACACCTGCAACCCTGGCTGCTGCCGCCGATGCAGGTCGACGTATCGTTCAGGGCGTACCCGCTCTGGAGCTGGCTGTGGCCATTCGGCGGTAACCAACCGCCGGACCTGATCGCCAAGGTCAAGGGGCTGTACCCCAGCTTCAGCACGGCCCAGGCGCGGGACTTTATTCGTACCCTGGGCCTCAACGAACCCGCGGCGCTGCTGGAACTGGAACGCCGCCAGGCCGAGTACACAGCCCTGGAAAATGGGCTGCTGCGGTGGGTCGAAGCGTTCTATATCGAGGTGGATGACCCGAACCCATTGGCGAACCCTCTGAACACAGCGCCACGTCGAACCATCATGAACAGCCTGCTGGCCACATGGCGCCGGGAAAACCCGACCGTCCTCTACCTGAACGGCATGTTCGACACCGTCTCGCTGGTGTTGAATTTTGGTGACCACCCGCTACCGCCCGACAGTTTGCTCATCGGCCCGCATGCCTTTGAACACGTCGAGCATCTGCAGCTCATTGGTAACAATTTCCCGACCTCAGGAGACGGCTTCCTCAGGCGTTTTTCCGGGCTGCGTAGCCTGAAGGTGGATTACGAGCTGACGCAGATACCCACCAGCATCACCGAGATGACCCAGCTCACCCATCTGGACCTGAGTGACAACACTATCCGGCTCGACCAGGCCACCATCGAGCGCCTGGCCGGGATGATCAACTTGCGCGGGTTGTTCCTCAATGGCAACCCCCTGGGCCTGCCGCCGGACGTCAGCCGAATGCCCCAGCTCACTCAGTTGGAATTGCAGGCCACCGGCATCAGCCAATGGCCCGCGGGCTTCTGGGCCTTGCCAAACCTGGAACACCTGGACCTGCAGCGCAACCAGCTCACCAGCATCCCGGAAGCAGTGTTCACCACGCCGCACCCGCGTAACCTGGGCCGACACTTGCACCTGCATGACAACCCGCTCCCCGCAGACGTCCAGCAGCGTATTAACCAACACCGTGTGGCACAGGGCATACACCTCGGTGCTCTACCGGGCCCGGCACACGTTGCGCCGCCAACAGGCGGCATTGACGACTGGCTGGCCGGTATTCCCGCCGCGGATCACGGGCAGCGCAAAGACTTGTGGGAGCAGTTGCTCGACAGCGAAGAAGCGCGTCCGGACGATGCCTTCCGAGTGCTCGCGGACTTGACGACGACCTATGCCTATACCCATTCGCAGCAAACCCGCGAAGCCATTACGGCCCGGGTCTGGGTATTGCTGGACGCCATGGGCCAGTCGGCGCAGTTGCGTAACAACGTGTTCCTCAACACTTACGGCGCGGGCGATTGTGGCGACAGTGTATTGCTGGCGTTCACCAATATGGAGTTGGAACATCGCATCCACCAGGCCAGGTCGCTGCCCAGCAGCCGTGAGGCGGACAAGGCCTTGCTGGCGTTGGCCAGGGGCGTGTTTTACCTGCGCCGGCTGGATCAGTTTTCCTATGACTTCAGCCGCAGCCGCGAACAAGCCGGGCTGGACGTTGATCACGCCGAAGTGACCCTCTTCCTGCGCTATAAATTGGCAACGGCGTTCGACTTGCCCCTGCACCCACTGGAGTTGTTGTACACCGTCGAGGACTACGTAACCGCAGCGGTCATCGAACAGGCGCGCCAGGCCCTCAGCCAAGCGGCGCAAACCGGTGCGTTACAGGAAATGCTGCTGAGCGAAGCGTTCTGGATCGAATACCTGATCCATTGCCTGCCGGAACCGTTCGTGACCATCGGCGAAGTCGCACGGGTTGAGACGCAGCGGCTCAATAAGGAAGTGGCCGACCGGCAATCGGAGGAATACCTGGAGCGGCGCCAGTCGATCGCCGATCATGAAGTGGCAGAACGCCAAAGGCTGATCCGGCAATTGACCCAAGCGGCACAAATCGCCCAGGGGAGCCATTGAGGCAAGCCGGTACTGGCGCAGGCCAGTACCGGCGACCCTTTATGCCGAGCGCGCTGCGCCCTGGCCGACCTGGGTGGGTTGCAGCTTGAAGGCGTAGAACAGCACCGTCAGCAGCACCAGGAATACCGGGCCCACATACAAGGCAATGCGGGTGTCGGGAAAGTACGCCATCAGGCCCACCACCAGCACCAGGAATGCCAGCGCCAGGTAGGAGCTGACCGGGTACAGCCACATGCGGTACTGGAGGCCGTCACGTTCCGCCGGGCTCAGGCCACGGCGGAACTTGAGCTGGGCCAGCAGGATCATCGCCCAGGTCCAGATCGCGCCGAAGGTGGCGATGGACGTCACCCAGACAAAGACTTTTTCCGGCACCAGGTAGTTGAGCAATACCCCGAGCAACAGCGCAAAGATCGACAACAGCAGCGCCTTGCGCGGCACACCGTTGCGTGAGGTGGTGCCGAACGTGGCCGGGGCCTGGCCATTCTGCGCCAGGCTGTAGAGCATACGCCCGGTGCTGAAAATACCGCCGTTGCACGACGACAACGCCGCCGTAATCACCACGAAGTTGATGATGCCGGCGGCGGTCTTGATCCCCAGACGCTCGAAGGTCATCACGAACGGGCTGCCCTGGGTGCCGATTTCATTCCACGGGTAAATCGACAGAATCACGAACAGCGCACCGACGTAGAACAGCAGGATGCGCCAGAACACCGAGCCAATCGCACGGGGAATAGTCTTCTGCGGGTTCTTCGCCTCACCGGCGGTCAGGCCGATCATTTCCACGCCCAGGTACGCGAACATCACCATTTGCAGCGACATCAACACGCCCTGCACACCATTGGGCATGAACCCGCCATGGGCCCAGAGGTTGGAAATGCCCAGCGCCACGCCGTCATTGCCGAAGCCGAACGCGATGATGCCGACGCCGCCGATCACCATCGCAATGATAGTGACGATCTTGATCAACGCGAACCAGAATTCGAATTCACCAAAGGCTTTCACCGCGATCAGGTTGATGGTGCCCATGCTGATCAGCGCGGCCAGGGCCCAGATCCAACGGGGGGTGTCGGGGAACCATACGCCCATGTACACGGCCACGGCGGTGATCTCCGCCACGCAGGTCACCAGCCACAGGAACCAGTAGTTCCAGCCGGTGAGAAAGCCCGCCAATGGGCCGAGGTAGTCCTGGGCATAACGGCTGAACGAGCCGGCGACCGGGTTATGCACGGCCATCTCGCCGAGCGCGCGCATGATCACCAGGATCGCCAGGCCGCCGATGATGTAGGAGAGCATGATCGCCGGGCCGGCCATTTCAATTGCCTTGGCCGAGCCAAGGAACAGGCCGACACCGATACAGGCGCCAAGGGCCATCAGGCGGATATGCCGTTCGCCCAATTCGCGTTTGAGCGGGCCGCCCGAAGCGGTCTCGCCATGGGGCAGGTGGTTGCCAACTGGCATAGGGATACAACCTCGTCTTGTTATTGGGTATGAGCCCGCGATGCCGGGGCGTCACAACGGGTGGTCATGACGCCCGCCGCCGCGGTTTGCGTCGTGGGCAAACCGTGCTGGCCGGGCCAGATCGGGGGGTGCAGTATAAAAAGCTCAACCCAGTGATTTTCACTCTATAAACAGCAATATTCAGCGGTAACTCACGGGAACACCCGAAAGCACGGCGAGAGTATCGCACGACGATGGTGCGCCAACCGCTGAAATTCCACCCACGGCCCTACCAGTCAGGCGTCCATAACGGCGCATCGAAGAACAATTTGCGCGCCATGCGCAGGTTGATTTCACCGCGATGAATCTCCAGCGTCTGCTCCACCCGGCCGGTCTGCCCAGCCTGGATACTGGCGAACGCCTGGGCCCGCACCTGGGCTTGGGCTTGCTTGCCAAGGCGGTGCTGCGCGGGGGTTTTGAGGTGCGCGGCGGTGAAGTGATCATCCGGCCCGATGGCCCGCTCATAGTGGAAATGCCCGTAGCACCACGGCTCGCGGCTGTGCACATCCATCACCGCATAGGCCTGCAGGAAATCATTCGCGCGCCCGGCCAGCGCTACCCGTGCGTCGAGACGCAATACGCGCACCTCACGATGGCTCACTAACACATCCAGCCCCGATTGCGTCGGCAGACGCGCCTTGATCACGCTCAGTCGCGCCTTCATGCCCTCTTCGGACAACCGGCTGGCGGCGGCACGCAGGTCGTCGGCCTCGGTCCGTGCCCGGGCTCTTTGCAGGGCGGCGAGGCGCTCGGTATCGGCGTGCAGCAAGCGCTGGTGGATGCTATCGGCGCACTGGCGCAACTTGTCGGCTCGCTGTTCCAGGATGTCTTGCAGCGATTGCGCCTCGCTGGCGGTGCGGGCCATTTTTTGCACCTGGGTGATTGCGCGCTCCACGCTGGCGCGCAGGGCCTGGCCCTGTTCGATCAAGCGGTTGAGATTGGGCGTTGGCGTGGGTCGTGAATCGGCCGGCGCCTTGACCGGCTCCCACACACCATCGGCGGCCTGGGTAAATGCGCCGAGGACGGCTTGTTGCGTGTCCGTGACCTCGGCCACCTCCACCGGTTGTGCGCCGGTGCTCATCTTCAGCCGAGCCACATACAGATCTTGATTGCGCGTGCGGATGATCCGTTTCTGCCGGGGGTTGGGCACAGCAAGCGCGGGCACTTCAACCGGTGCCGGTGCCGGTAAGAGCGCCAGCGCCAGCTCGTCCTGGACTTGCTGCTGCAGTTGGCTGAATAACTCACGCAATTTGTCCAGGTAAGTCAGATTGAACTTGCCCGGCTCCATCGCCCGCCAGAACGCCAGCCGGTCCTGAGTCTGGGCATACACGTGATCAAAACTTTCCAGCAACTCGATGCGCAGCGCCGTGCTCTGAGGCGCCAGTTCGCCTAGCGTGGCCTGGGAGCGGCTGGCCCAGCGGGCACGGTGGATGGTCTCTTCCAGACTTTGGAAAAACTCTTCATCCAGTTCCAGGCCTTCAGTGTTGAGCGCCACGCCCCATAAGGTGGTGACCTGCAACGACTGCAAGTCCAGCGCCGAGGGACGTTTGCCGACGCCGGCCTGCAGCTCGCGAACCTTGTCGCGCCCGAATTTGGGCACGCCGCTCAACTCGTTCAGGTAACTGGTTTCCAGGTGGGTCCAGCGAATTGCCTTGTCATAACCGTCCGCCAAATCGCGCATGTTCTGGAGAATGTTACGGTGGGCCTGCTGGTTGAGGTCAGACTGCGCCTCCTCCGGCGTCTCGAATTCGACTTGTTGCAACAACGGCAGGAGCCGGGCATTAACGGCCAAGGTCAGGTCTCGGCCCTGTTGCAGCAGTTGGTGCAACGTCAGGATCACCCCCTCGAGCGCCGCAGACACTTCGCGCTCGTAGGCGGGACGCGGCTTGAGAACCTGCAATTGGCGCAGGCATTGCAACTCGAGCATTGAGGCATCCAACTTGTTTTCCAGCTCCTGGTTGTAACGGGCGTTGGCTGTAACGCGTTGCGCCTCGGTGACACCGGCCGCCCTCACTTGCCGGGCGATATCCAGGGCGCGGTGGGCGGCTTGCCGGCGCTGAATGGCGAGCTGGTAGTCGAGCTCCAGTTGCTGGCGACGCGCTTCGTTGTTCACCGATATGGCCGACGTATCCGCCTGGCCGCCTCGCAGCCGCAGGTGCAGATCCACCTCCCAGCGATCTTCGCCCACCGGCTTGAGCCAGGGCCCGGGCGTAGCAGCATCGGCGCTCACCACACGCACGCCCTCGGCCGACACCTGGGCCCGATAAAGATGGCCGTGGAGCAGGACCTGCCACTGGGCGGGGACGTGGCTGTCGTCCCGCGCCAGCCCGCGCAAGCGTCCCGAGGTCTGGGCGTTGGCCAGGCGTTGCGGCCAGGGCCTGGCATACGCCTTCAGACTCAGTTGCTCTAGCCGGGCCTGGAGCAATGGAGAGAGGGTCGCACGCGGGGTGTACCAGCCATTCAGCGCGCGCACCGGCACCTGGGCCATCACCACCGGCGGTTCTACCGGTGAGCGAGCGAAGGCACGATGTTGCAGGTTCAGGCGCGGCGGCCGCGTATGGGGTGAGGCGCGATGGGCCAGGATCAGCACCAGGTCGGCCAGCAACTGCGCCACACCCTGGGCCGGGTCACGGCCAGTGAGGTCCTGACGCACACTGTCCATCACCTGCACCAGCCAACCTGCCAGCAACGCAGGGCCACTGACAAAGGGCAGCACAGCGTTGAACAGCAGCCAACCGCCAGCCTTCAAGGTGGCCCAGCGCTGCCGAGCATTGGACACCGCCTCGGCCTGCGCCAGGCTGATCAGCGCCTGGGCGGTGGCGCTGAACACGCGGGGCAGCGGGTCACCGTCCTCCAGCTGTTTGAACAGGCGCGCCGGTTGCGGCCGGGGCGGCAGGTTGAACTCATCCCCCGCCAGAAAGCACCGCACATGGGGTTCGTTGAAACCGCCATTGGCATACACCGGCTGACGCTCGGGTGCCATCCAGGCCAGTACGCTGTTCTGTAGATCCCCCGCGGTGCAAATGGCCTCGAACAACGCTTGAGCACTGCTGAATTCGCGCAGGCTGGGGCGCAGCAGGGGACGGTAAAGCAGATGCGGGCCGGCGTCGGCCTGGCGCGGGCCGATGATGAACTGGTTGACCACCCCATCCGCCGTCGCCGTCGCGGTAGCCTTGAATGCCAACGGCCATAGCGTGGCAGCCGGCAAGCCTTGCACCGCCGCCGCCACCAGCGCCTGCCCGGCCTCGGTGAGTGCCCCCTCGCCCTTGATCTTCATCTCCAACGCCAGCAGCGGCAGTTGCGTACGCAGCTGCCGCGTGAACAGTGCTTCGCGACGGCTGCGTTCGGCCGGGTCATCCAGCAGTTTTTGCTTGAGCAATGCAGGGTATCGCTGGCCTACGTCCGCCTCGCTTACACAGGCGCGCAAGCGTTCGGCAGTCAGCCAGGCGGGGGCTGGTGCACCCTTGACGCGGATCTGCGACGGCGTGTGCGGGAACCCGCCGAGGTTCTCCAGAGCCAGCGCGGTGAGGCTCACGGTCGTGCGCTGCACTTCGCCACCGGTAAACCCGCCGGGCATCGCGACGGCAGTGACCTGCGCATAAGTCAATTCAACCTCATCCGGCTCGATCTCGCGTGCCCTGGGGTCTTCGCCCAGGCACAGCTTGAGGGTCTGGGCGGCATAGGTGCGGATGGGCGCGATGCCCTCCAGAAAGTTGCCCTGCGCCTCATCGTCCAGCAGGGTTTCAAGTGCGCCGGCATAGGCCAGGCTGTCTTCGATGCCGGCGTGGACCAGCCACAACGGCAACGCCGCCTGCACGCGCTGCTGCCGCGGGGTGAGGCGCGACTCGAACCAACGCCGGGGGTCGGTCAGGTAATCGAGCATCGCCTGGTACTGCGCCGGCGTGCGCGGCACCGCACGGTCGATAGCCTTGACATCGGCCCACTGGCGCTCGGCATAACTGACCGCCAATGCATCAAAGGGGTTGCCCAGAGGCTCTTCGGCAAACCACGTCAGCGCCTGCCCCTTCAAGCGCTCGCTGACATACTCGGGGAGCAGCGCTTCAACGTCCTGCAAGCGGGTCAGCGGATAAATACCCATGGCGGGACTGAACACCATCAGGATGTGGGTTTCGGCGCCAAACAGCCGGTGCTCAAGCAACAGCAAGGGTAGCGTTTCAGCAGGCTGATGAGTGCCACGTGGCCAAGCGTGCAGCGTGCGGATATTGAGCATCGCGCTTTGACGCAAACCCTCCAGACGCTCGGGCAGGCTCGCTCGCAGCAACGCTTGTGGGAATATCCTGGCGAACTGCTGCTCATCCAGACCAGGCGGCGGCTCAGCGTCATAAAACAGTGCCAGCAGTTTTTCCGACACCCCTTCCCAACGGCTGGCACCCGTGGACAACGGCTCGCGCCACGCGTCCTGCAACTGCGCAAGCCAGGCCTCCAGCAAGTCGCCGGCCAGCCGGTTGACCTCGCGCTCCAGCGACGCCAATGAGGTGCGATCCGGCACGAAGTTCTCTCGTGCATGGCGGGCTACGATGTGGTGCCCTTGGACATAACGCACCGGCCGCGCAATGGACATGCATTCGAGAATTTCATCTGCCAGTGGGCTGTAACGGTAGATGCCGTCCTGCAACGGGATGCCGATGGCAATCCCGGGATAGAGGCTTTGCACCTGGCTGGCGGCCACTTGGCGCAATGTCGGCAGGCAGCTGAACAACTGGACAATCTGTTCGATCGCCAGGGTACGTGACAGGGATGAAGGGTTGGACTCAGGCATAGGGCGGCTCGGGGCGGGACAGAAATGGCCTCGCACACTAGGTCCCCGCTGGAGCACGACGGTGGTAACCGGCTATGGCCTTGCACAATTCCCTTGCACGCGCCAATCAGCGTCTAAGCTTCAACCAAGTCCGATCAATCTGCGTGAATGGATCAGTCGACTATGGGTGCTCTATGGCAAACCAGTTCCACCAAGGCTGCGGTCCCGACTGACAGCCAGGATGAACCGCCATTGCCACAAAGCCCACGCCCGCGCCGCTACCGCCGGCGGTTGATCTGGCTGGTGCTGCTACTGGGGCTGATCGCCCTGGCCTTCGCCGCCCACCGCGAAATGCTCACCAGCGCCTGGCAGGCCCGGCAGTTCAGCCACCTGGCCGGCGACCTGACGTACAGCCTGCAACCCGGCCCGAGCGACAGCATGGTCTACCCCGGCGACGGCCCCTTCGACAAACGCCTGGGCTACAGCGCACTCGACGAATTCCTGCCGCGCCTGCTCAAGCGCGGCTTCCTGGTGCAGCGCCAGGTGCGCTTCTCCGCAGCGTTGATGGATTACACCGATCACGGCCTGTTCGTGCCCTATGCCGAAAAGATCCAGGCCGGCCTCACCCTCACTGATTGCCGTGCACAACCGCTGTACAGCTTCAGTTACCCGCAGC
Organism: Pseudomonas sp.; assembly: GCF_049590575.1. Taxonomy (GTDB): domain Bacteria; phylum Pseudomonadota; class Gammaproteobacteria; order Pseudomonadales; family Pseudomonadaceae; genus Aquipseudomonas. Next base: position 4,044 of record NZ_JBAWDE010000056.1, on the reverse strand, counting down.
AACTCTACGCCGACTTTGCCGCGATCCCGCCGTTGGTGGTGAACAGCCTGTTGTTTATCGAAAACCGCGACCTGCTCGACCCCGGGCACCCCCAGGCCAACCCCGCCGTGGACTGGCCGCGCTTTGCCAAGGCCGCGTGGTCGCAGGTCGCCAAGTTGCTGCACCTGCCGGGGCAGACGGCCGGCGGCAGTACCCTGGCCACGCAGCTGGAAAAATACCGGCACTCCCCCGACGGCCTGACCCTGTCCGGCGGTGAGAAGATTCGCCAGATGCTCTCGGCCAGCGTACGCACCTATCAGGGCGGCCCGGATACGCTCAAGGCGCGCCAGAATATTGTGCGTGACTACCTCAACAGCGTGCCGCTGTCGGCAGTGCCCGGGCACGGTGAAGTGCATGGCATGGCCGAGGGGTTGCGGGTGTGGTACGGCGCCGATTTTGTCCAGACCAACCTGTTGCTCAACAGCAACGATCCCCAGCAGCTGGCCGAAAAAGGCCTTGCCCTGCGCGAAGTGCTGTCGCTGATGATCGCCCAGCGGCGTCCGTCCCATTACCTGACCAAGGGCCATGCCGAATTGGCCGACCTTACCGACAGCCATATCCGCCTGCTGGCGCAGAACCAGGTGATCGACCCGGCACTGGCCAAGGCCGCCCTGGCCAGCCAGGTCACCTACCGAGACTGGCAGCAACAACCGACGATCCAGCCGAACGAAACCAACAAGGGCATCAGCGTGGCCCGTAGCCGCCTGGCGGCGCTGCTCAACCGGCCGCTGTACGACCTCGACCGCCTTGACCTGTCCGCCACCAGCACCTTGCAGGCTGAGCTGCAACGCCAGGCCAGCGCCTACCTCAAGCAGCTGGCCGACCCCGTCTTCGCCGCGCAGGTCGGCCTGCTCGGGCCAAGCCTGCTGACCGCCGCCAGCACCGCTCAGGTGCGCTACAGCTTCAACCTCTACGAACTGACCCCCGACGGGGCCCGCGTGCGCGTGCAAACCGACAGCACCGACCAGCCCTTCGACATTAACGAAGGCAGCAAACTGGAACTGGGCTCTACCGCCAAGCTGCGGGTGATGACCACCTACCTGCAAATCGTCAGCGAACTGCACGATAAATATGGCGCGACGCCCGCTGGCGAACTGCGCAAAGTCCAGGTCGACGACCAGGACCGCATCACCCGCTGGGCCATCGACTACCTGCTCAACAGCAGCGACCGCAGCCTGGCGAAGATGCTCGACGCGGCCCTCAACCGCCAATACTCGGCCAACATCAGCGAAGGCTTTTTCACCGGCGGCGGCCTGCACCATTTCCATAATTTCCGCAGCCAGGACAACGGCCGCAACCCCACGTTGCTCGAGGCGCTGCGCGAATCGATCAACCTGCCGTTCATTCGCCTGATGCGCGACCTGGTGCGCTACAGCACCTACCACGGCGCGAACAACAGCGCCGAACTGCTCAAGGACGACAGCGACCCGCGCCGCCAGGAATACCTGGCCAGGTTCGCCGACCGCGAAGGTACGACTTTCCTGCTGCGGTTCTGGAAAAAGTACCGCAACAAAAACACCCAGGCGCGCCTCGACACCTTCCTCGACGGCCTGCACCCCACCGCCATCCGCTTGGCAGCAGTGCACCGTTACCTGCTGCCCAACGCCAGCCAGGCGAGTTTCAACAGCTTTGTCCGGTCGCACTTGAGCAGCGTGAAAAACCCGGAAAGACTCACCGACGAACGCCTCGACACGCTCTACCAGAACTACGGCCCCGGCGCCTACGACCTGCCGGACCAAGGCTACATCGCCAAGGTCCACCCGTTGGACCTGTGGCTGATGGGCTACCTGCTCAACCACCCCGACGCGACCTTCGCCCAGGCGACCGCCGCCAGCGAGCACGAGCGTCAGGAGGTGTACAGCTGGCTGTTCAAGAGCCGCCACAAAAGCGCCCGCGACAGTCGCATCCGCACCATGCTGGAGATCGAGGCCTTCCTGGATATTCATCAACGCTGGCAGACGGTGGGCTACCCCTTCGACCACCTGGTGCCGTCGCTGGCCACCGCCATCGGCAGCTCCGGCGACCGCCCCGCCGCGCTGGCGGAGCTGGTGGGGATCATCCTCAACGACGGCGTGCGCCAACCCACGTTGCGTATCGACAGCCTGCACTTTGCCGCCGACACGCCCTATGAAACCTGGTTGGTCAACGACCCCGAGCGCGGCAAGCGGGTGATGCCGTCCGAGGTGGCCACGGCGCTCAAGGGCGCGCTGTCTCAGGTGGTGGATGATGGCACTGCGCGACGGGTGTCAGGCAGTTTCAGACTGGCCGACGGCACCCCGTTGGCCATGGGTGGCAAGACCGGCACCGGCGACAACCGCATCGAAGCCATCGGCGCTGGTGGACGTGTGCTCAGCTCCAAGGCGATCAACCGTACCGCGACCTTTGTGTTTTACATCGGCAACCACCATTTCGGCACCCTTACCGCTTTCGTCCCCGGCGCCTCGGCCCAGGGTTTCAAATTTACCTCGGCCTTGCCGGTGCAGGTGCTCAAGGGCATGGCGCCGATGCTCACGCCTTACTTGCAGCCTGGCGGTAACACCCTGTGCCAGGCGCCCTAGGGTGTTAATTACTCACCCGTTTTCGCACCGTCCCCTGCTTAGACTCAAGGCCTTCTTGTGCTCTATTCAGGTGCTCCCATGTCCCACTCAAACCACGCGGCGCTGCTGCAAAGCGCGCTGCCGCCATGGATCAAAAACACGACGCTGACACGCATTGAGGCCTTGCGCGCCGTTGGCCTCACCGACCCCGCGCCCTACCCCAACGCCACGTCCGGCCAGCATCAACGGCTCAAGGCTGCAATTGCGCGGCAATGGCAGACCCAGAACCAGCTCGACCGGATTTTCCAAGGCCTGACCGATGTCTACGCCTTCGCCGAACCGCTGTTGAAGCACGCCCTGGCGGCCTACGGCGAGCTGGATGTGCGCACCACTTTTCTGCGCACGTACACCAGCGCCGAACACGCCTGGTGGGTGGTCGGCGTCAAACAAGGCGAACACAGCCGCATGCTGTCGTTGCTCGACGCGGCCCTGCATAACTTTGCGGCGGGCGACGCGTTTACCGACTTTGCCTTTCTTGGTCCGCAAGACGCGCGGGGCCAGCGCGATATCGTCAAAACCTCGCTGACCGCGTTGGCCTTCAAGAGCATCTGCCGCCAGCTGGATCTCGGCGCCCAGTATCAGGCGCGTCTCAAGCAAGCGGTGGGTTATCACCATGCCATCACGGCGCGCGACGTGCGCCTGGCGGTGCTCGCCAACCTCAAGGCGGCGCTGACGGTGGCCACTCATCAGGCGCTGCTGCGCGGCGACATCGCCCAGGATGCGCACGACAGCCTGCTACTGCTGGCGGGCGGTTATCAACACGTGCGCCTCGACGGCCAGCCACTCAACAGCTACGCCTTGAGCCTGCTGGACTGCCCATTGACCGGTGTGATGCTGTTTGGCAGCCAGCCGGGAGGCCGGATGCTCGCCTGGGTGCCGGAAGACCCGCAGCACCCGCTCAAGGAGTACCCCACACCGCAGGCCTGCGCCGAGGAGCTCAGCCGCCAGTTGCACGACGCCGACTATCGGCAGTTTTTCAGCCAGTTCATCGACCACGAGCGACGCGGGGCCTTTCTGGCGGCGCTCAAGGCCCGGCCCAGGTTGGTGATGCACGCTCTGGACATCCGCGAAGACCACCCCAATCGCGGCCCGCTGGAGGCCGAAAACGACCTGTGGAATTACCTGTACCGGGTCAAGTTGAACAAGCTGCTCAACGACGCGCGGCAGATCGCCGTGCCCACCGCTCACGTGGATCGCCTGGCGCGTTGGGCCTGGTGGGACAACCTGGAAAAAATCCTTTCGGACCTGCTCGATGTCGCGCTGTTGGTGGCCACGCCTTTCGTGCCGGGGCTGGGCCAGGTGATGCTGGCGTACACCGCTTACCAGTTGGCCGATGACGTGTTTGAAGGGGTGGTCGACTGGGCCCAGGGGCGTGGCCGCGAGGCGGTCGGGCACCTGCTCGGCGTGG
>NZ_JBAWDE010000055.1:0-13975 GCF_049590575.1 Pseudomonas sp. | reverse complement strand
GGCGCTTGGCCACCGAGCGCTGGATGCTCGGCGGTGGCGGCACGGCGCTGCGCTGGAAATCCCCGTCGGCCAACAGGCCGGGGTCAAAGCGGGTGCTCAGCAATACCGTGCCCGGCAAGGGTTCGGGCAGCGGCCAATGGGCATCGAGTGGGGTGCAGCAAGCGGGTAAGGGCGTCATGGCCGGTATTTTGCCGAGTTGGCACGCGTCCGCATAGCCCGCTGTGTTCAGCTGAGGTTCAGAGCCTGTTCAGGGGGAGTTCAGGGGCGTTTGCGTAGGCTGATCCCAACACACAACAGCCACGCGCGTAATGAGGTAACACCATGACTGCGATCAAAAAGCTGATGTTGGCGTTAACCATGCTCAGTGCCACTGCCGGGGTGCAAGCGTCTGATGGGGCGTTTGCCGGATTCGGTCGCGAGAAAAGCAAAAAAACCAGCACGCTGATTCAGCGCGTGAGTGTCGAGGATGCGGGCAGCCAGCCCACGCCTTGGGGCCAGTCCCTGGGCCTTGGCGCCCCGCAGGCGGACTATCGCGCTGGCTACGCACCCCTGACTGGCCAATACAATGGCATTAAACTGCGCCCGCAAGACGTGCAGGGCCGCTATGATATCCCCCTGTCGGACAGCTGAATCGCTTTGGAGAGCCTTATGAAATTGCTGGTCGTGGAAGATGAGGCGCTGCTGCGTCATCACCTGTTCACCCGCCTGACCGACAGCGGACACGTGGTCGAGGCCGTGGCCAATGCCGAAGAGGCCCTGTACCAGACCGGCCAATTCAACCATGACCTGGCGATCATCGACCTGGGCCTGCCCGGCATGGGCGGGTTGGACCTGATCCGTCAACTGCGCAGCCAGGCCAAGACCTTCCCGATCCTGATCCTGACCGCGCGGGGCAACTGGCAGGACAAGGTCGAAGGCCTGGCTGCCGGCGCCGACGACTATGTGGTCAAGCCGTTCCAGTTCGAAGAGCTGGAGGCGCGGATGAACGCCTTGCTGCGTCGCTCCAGCGGTTTTACCCAGTCGACCATTGTCGCCGGGCCCTTGCTGCTGGACCTCAACCGCAAGCAGGCATCGCTCGACGAGCAGCCGCTGGCGCTGACCGCCTACGAATACCGGATCCTCGAATACCTGATGCGCCATCACCAGCAAGTGGTGGCCAAGGACCGTTTGATGGAGCAGTTGTACCCCGATGACGACGAGCGCGACCCGAACGTCATCGAAGTGCTGGTCGGTCGCTTGCGCCGCAAGTTGGAAGGCCCGGCCGGGTTCAAGCCGATCGACACCGTGCGCGGCCTCGGCTACCTGTTCAATGAGCGCTGCCGTTGATTCGCTCGCTACGCGTGCGCCTGATGCTGGCGGCCGCCACCCTGGCCGTGTTGTTCATGCTGGGCTTGTTGCCGGCCATGCAGGGCGCGTTCAGCCTGGCCTTGCAGGATTCCATCGAGCAGCGCCTGGCCTCGGACGTGACCACGTTGATATCCGCCGCGCGCGTGGAAAACAACCGCCTGCTGATGCCGGCGCAACTGCCTGACGAACGTTTCAACCTCACCGACAGCCGGCTGCTGGGCTATATCTACGACCGCGAAGGCCACCTGGTGTGGCGTTCGCGGGCCACCAAGGAAGAAAACATCAACTACAAACCGCGCTACGACGGGCGCGGTAACGAGTTTGCGCGGATCCGCGAGGCCAACGGCCAGGAATTCTTTGTGTACGACGTCGAGGTCAAGCTGCTCGGCGGCAAGAGCGCGGCGTTCAGTATCGTCGCCCTGCAACCGGTGCGCGAATACCAGGTGACGCTCGAAGGCCTGCGGGAAAACCTCTACCTGGGCTTCGGCGCGGCCTTGCTGGTGCTGCTGACCTTGCTCTGGCTGGGCCTGACCTGGGGCCTGCAAGCCCTGCGGCGCCTGAGCCAGGAGCTTGACCAGATCGAAGGCGGCACGCGCGAAAGCCTCAGTGAAGAACATCCGCGCGAACTGCTGCGCCTGACCGGCTCCCTTAACCGTTTGCTGCACAGCGAACGCGAGCAGCGCGCGCGCTACCGTGACTCCCTCGACGACCTGGCCCACAGCCTGAAAACCCCGCTGGCGGTGCTGCAGGGGGTGAGCGAAGACATGGCCCAGCGGCCGGAAGACCGCGACCAGGCCTGGGTGCTGCAATCCCAGATCGAGCGCATGAGCCAGCAGATCAGCTACCAGTTGCAGCGCGCCAGCCTGCGCAAAAGCGGCCTGGTGCGTCACCAGGTGCGCCTGGAGCCGGTGCTGCAAAGCCTCTGCGACACGCTGGACAAGGTCTATCGCGACAAGCGCGTCACCGTGACCTTTGACTTGCCGTCGGAATGCGACGTGCCGATCGAGAAGGGCGCCTTGCTGGAACTGCTCGGCAACCTGCTGGAAAACGCCTACCGCCTGTGCCTGAGCGAAGTGCGCATCAGCCTGGTGGAAAGCGTCGAAGGCAGTGAGCTGTGCATCGAAGATGACGGACCGGGCGTGCCGCCTGACCAGCGTGCGCGGATCCTGCAAAGGGGCGAGCGGCTGGACCGCCAGCATCCGGGGCAGGGGATTGGCCTGGCGGTGGTCAAAGACATCATCGAGAGCTACGGCGCGCGGCTGACCCTGGGGGATTCACCCCTAGGGGGCGCGGCGTTCAAGATTCATTTTCCTGCCGTGTGAGCCTCTTCGCCGTTGGAATGCGGTTAAACGGTGGGAGCGGGCTTGCCCGCGAAAGCGCCAGTCGCATCAGTACACATCTAACTCTCTTGCGCGCGATAGGCCCCCGGTGTCAGCCCCGTCCATTTCTTGAATGCCCGATGAAACGCCGACGGTTCGGAAAACCCTAACTGCTCGGCGATCTCCTGCAATGACAAATCCGCCCGCCCCAAATGATAGATGGCGATGTCCCGCCGCAGCTCATCCTTGAGCGCCTGGAAGCTGGTGCCTTCTTCACGCAAATGGCGGCGCAGGGTTTGCGGGCTGATATGCAGGTGATAGGCGACGGCTTCCAGGTCCGGCCAGGGTGTGCGGTCGCGGCTCAATAAACGCCGCAACTGGCTGCTCAGGCTGTCGCCTTCATCCGGGCGCGAGAGCAAATCCGCTGGGGAGTGCTGCAGGAAGTGCTTGAGCGTGCGTTCGTCCTGCAACAGCGGCAGGCTCAGGTAGCGGCTGGGAAACACCAGGCTGCTGTTCGGTGCGCCGAATACCTGGGTGCAGGGAAACAACAAGTCATATTCGCTGGCGTGGGCTGGCGCCGGGTAGCTGAACGTGGCCTGGTGCAGCCGAATGCGTTGGCCGATCAGCCAACTGCCCAAGCGGTGCCAGATCACCAGCAGGCACTCGCTGAGGAAGTGATCCGGGTCCCACAACTGGGAATCGTCCAGGCTCAAGCGGGCCATGTCGCCTTCGCGTGTCAGCTGCCAGCGCGGACCTTGCGGGAATAGGCTATAAAATAATAAGCCGCGTTCCAGAGCCTTCTCCAGGGTGCGGCAGTGGATCAACGCATGGCACATCATGGCGAAGGTGCCACGTTTGCTCGGGCCGTCGGCAAAGCCCAGGTATTCGTCGTCCAACGCCAGCCAGAGCATTTGCAGCAGCCGGGTAAATTGTTCCGGCGCAATGCGGGCGCGCGGTTCGGTCAGCAGCTCCGGGGTGATCCCCGCCCGTTGCAGCAGGCTGAAGTAGTCGTAACCGGCCCGACGCGCACCGCCTAGGGCTGCCCGGGCGTAATGACTGGCGATGGTACGTTCACGCATGCGAAGGCCTCGTCCATGGAATGGCGGATGGTAGTCACCTGCGGATAGGGCGACAAGGCGGATATCCGCCAAATTGTAGGACGGGATTGGGCGAGTCGGCGGAAATCCGCCACCTGTTGCATGGCCTCCTGGGGCGGTTTTGGACCCCCAACCCTGATGTCTAAAGGCCTCCAGGTTTTTTCAGCAAAGTGGCACGGCGTTTGCGATAAAGATTACAGCGCAGGCTGGTTCCTACAGACCTCGCAAACAACAAATCCCTCCAGTGCAGGAGGGTTCGCAATTCAAGTGTCGTGGGCAATGGCGGATATTTGCCACACGGGACGATTGAGGAACTTTGCAATGACGACTCGTCAGCCAATCTACAAATCCCTGTATTTCCAGGTGATCGTTGCAATCGTTATCGGTATTTTGCTCGGTCACTTCTACCCGCAGACCGGCGTGGCCCTCAAGCCACTGGGTGACGGCTTTATCAAGCTGATCAAAATGGTCATTGCCCCGATCATCTTCTGCACTGTTGTCAGCGGCATCGCTGGCATGCAAAGCATGAAATCGGTCGGCAAAACCGGCGGCTACGCGCTGCTGTACTTCGAAATCGTTTCCACCGTCGCCCTGCTGATCGGCCTGATCGTGGTGAACGTCGTGCAACCGGGCGCCGGCATGCACATCGACGTGGCCACTCTGGACGCCTCGAAAGTCGCGGCCTACGTGACTGCCGGTGCAGACCAGAGCATCGTTGGCTTCCTGCTTAACGTGATCCCGAACACCATCGTCGGCGCGTTCGCTACCGGTGACATCCTGCAAGTGCTGATGTTCTCGGTGATCTTCGGTTTCGCCCTGCATCGCCTGGGTGCCTACGGCAAGCCGGTGCTGGACTTCATCGATCGTTTCGCCCACGTGATGTTCAACATCATCAACATGATCATGAAGCTCGCGCCAATCGGTGCCCTGGGCGCCATGGCGTTCACCATCGGTGCCTACGGTGTCGGTTCGCTGGTGCAGCTCGGCCAGCTGATGATCTGCTTCTACATCACTTGCCTGCTGTTCGTGCTTGTAGTGCTGGGTGGTATCTGCCGCGCCCACGGTTTCAGCGTAATCAAGCTGATCCGCTACATCCGTGAAGAGCTGCTGATCGTACTGGGTACTTCCTCCTCCGAATCCGCACTGCCACGCATGCTGATCAAGATGGAGCGTCTGGGCGCGAAGAAATCCGTAGTAGGCCTGGTGATTCCGACCGGCTACTCGTTCAACCTCGACGGTACTTCGATCTACCTGACCATGGCGGCCGTGTTCATCGCCCAGGCGACCGACACCCATATGGACATCACCCACCAGATCACCCTGCTGCTGGTGCTGCTGCTGTCCTCCAAAGGTGCCGCTGGCGTGACCGGTAGCGGCTTCATCGTACTGGCTGCAACCCTGTCGGCCGTAGGCCACCTGCCGGTTGCCGGCCTGGCGCTGATCCTGGGTATCGACCGCTTCATGTCCGAAGCCCGCGCGCTGACCAACCTGGTGGGTAACGCTGTTGCCACCCTGGTTGTGGCCAAGTGGGTCAAGGAACTGGACGAAGACAAGCTGAAAGTTGAGCTCGCATCCGGCGGTCGCGGCATCTCCGACACCCGTGAAGAAGATGACCTGGGTGTGGCTGAAGGCCCTGCTCCTATCATCAAGTAAGCTTTAGCGTTGTGCGAAAAACCCATCTTCGGATGGGTTTTTTTATGCCCGTCGGTCATCGAAGCGCGTTGTAGCGGGTTACCCGCATGAACCTGGCAGCCAGGCAGGTGTCGATCAATCCTCACACCTTGCATCGCCGGGGTGTGTTGTCTGGGTTAACTTAGTCACCTGCGGGGCTTTTATCGGTTCATAGGCGGTGTTTATCAACGGCCCGAAGCGCCATTGAGCTTCGAGGCTGGCAAGAGGTGAAGGCTGGATGGACAGTGTGGATCTGAATGTCCTGCGCAGCGTGCTCCAATGGCGCCGCGCCGGGGAACGAGTGGTGCTGTACAGCGTTGTGCAGACCTGGGGCAGCGCGCCACGCCCGCCAGGCGCGATGCTGGCGTTGCGTGGCGATGGCGTGGTGATTGGCTCGGTTTCGGGCGGCTGCATTGAGGACGACTTGATTGCGCGTCTGCAGGATGGGCGTTTGCCCGAAGATGGCCCACCGGTGCAACTGGTGACCTATGGCGTCACCCGCGATGAAGCCGCGCGTTTTGGCCTGCCGTGTGGTGGCACCTTGCGCCTGACCGAAGAGCGCGTGGGCGACTGGGATTGGGTGTCGCAATTGCTTGCGCGCTGTGAGGACCATCAGATCGTCGCGCGTGAGCTGGACCTGGCGACCGGCCAGGTGACCCTGAGCGACGCAAGCAAAACCGATGTCGTGACGTTCGATGGCCAGCGTCTGCGAGCCATCTACGGCCCGCGCTGGCGCCTGTTGTTGATCGGCGCCGGACAACTGTCGCGCTATGTGGCGGAAATGGCGCGGTTGCTGGATTTCGAAGTGCTGATCTGTGACCCGCGCGAAGAGTTCGTCTACGGCTGGGAAGAGCAGCACGGCCGCTTTGTGCCGGGTATGCCGGATGAAGCCGTATTGAATATCCAGACCGACGAGCGCACGGCCATCGTGTGCCTGACCCATGACCCGCGTCTGGACGACATGGCATTGCTGACCGCGTTGAATTCCAGTGCGTTTTACATTGGTGCACTGGGCTCGCGGGTCAACAGCCAGAAACGTCGCGAGAACCTCGCGGAGCTGGGGTTGAGCGCGCAGGCGATTGCACGTCTGCATGGGCCGATTGGTTTGCATATTGGCAGCCACACGCCGTCGGAGATTGCGTTGTCGTTGCTGGCGGAAATCGTCGCGATCAAGAACGGCGTGGCGCCAGTGCAGAAAAAGCCGCTGCCGGTCGTGGCTGAATGACGGTTACCGCGATTGTGCTGGCGGCGGGGCAGGGCAGTCGTTTTCGGGCGGAGGCCGGCGCTGACAAAGATAAATTGCTGGCAGATTGCGTAGGCTTGGATGGCGTGACGCGGCCGGTGATTGAACAGGTGCTTTTGAATTTGCCACCGCGCGTAGTCAGGCGTTTGCTAGTGACCTCGCCCGATCGCCTTGAGGTAATTCGGCTGGCAGAGACTTATCGCTGCGACGTGTTGCTGCTGGAGTCCGCTGGCATGGGCGACAGTATTGCGGCGGCCGTCGCGGCCAGCGGTTTGGCTGATGGCTGGCTGGTGGTATTGGGCGACATGCCGTTTATTCAATCTTCGAGTATCGAGCGGGTCAGCGACGCGATGGTGGCGGAGGGTATCAGCGTTCCACTGCATGACGGTCAGTATGGGCACCCTGTGGCCTTTGGGCGTGAGCTCGGGCCTGCCTTGCTGGCGTTGACCGGCGATCGTGGGGCCAAACCGCTGTTCGCTCAGGTCGCCGTGCAGGAAGTACGGCTAGAAGATCCGGGCGTGTTGTGGGATGTGGATGTACCTGCGTCGTTGAACTTCCGCTAGTCGCCATGCATAAAAAAGCCCCGCCTGATCATTCAGGCGGGGCTTTTTAGTGGCTGATGGAATCAGACGAGGGGTTTAGGCTCGTGTTCTGCTTCCAGGGCCTTTGGGCTGTGCTCTGTCACTTCTTCAACGGAGCGCGGGGCTTCGTCGACGACGGGGGCAGTGTGCTCAACCACGGGTTCAGCGGCCGTAGCGGCAGCCGCTGCAGCCGCGGCTGCTTCGGCTTCCTTGCGACGACGACGCACTTCACGTGGGTCGTTCGGCGCGCGGCCGTTTTCAGTCAGGGCGCTGGCTGGGGCGGCTTCAACCACCGGGGCGGCAACTTCTTCGGCTACCACTGGCGCTTCAACCACAGGCTGAGGCTCAACCACTGGAGCAGGTTCGGCAAGCACTTCGGCAACCGGTGCAGGCGCTTGTTCTACCACGGGGGCAGGTGCAGGCGCTTCAACCGGTGCAACCGGCTCAGGGGCAGACCACTGGAAGGCGGTCTGTTCTTCGCGAACTTCACGCACTGCCGGGGCAGCTTCTTCGACGGCCGGGGCTTCAACAACCGCTTCAACCACTGGCTGCTGCGGCTCAACGATCGGTGCTGGCTCGACAGCAGCCACTTCGGCTGCTGGCTGGGCTTCGCGAACTTCGCGTACGACCGGGGCCACTTCCACTTCCGGGACCACTGGGGCTTCGATCGGGGTGGTGGCCTCAACCACAGGTGCTTCAACAACCGGTGCTTCAGCCACTGGCGCCTCGGCAACTGGCGCTTCTACCGCAGGGGTTGCTTCGACAGCGGCAGTAGCGCGCTCAGCTTGCTCGTGCGCCTGGGCTTCAGCAGGTGCGCTGATGACCGAGCTGGCAACGGCAGCGGTGACGGCCAGGCCGGCAGCCAGTTCGGCGCCAGTCGGTTCGCCAGTAGCGGCTTCTGCGTTCTCGCCGGCTTCTTCCGAGCCTTCGATCACATTGCCGTTGGCATCACGCTGACGCTCACGACGGTTGCTGCGACGACGCTGACCACGGGAGCGGCGGCGTGGACGATCGCCTTCGGCGTTGTCCTGGCCGTCTTCCTGCAGTTGCTCTTCGCCAGTCAGCACTTCTTCTTCGCCGGCAACAGCGGCCTGCTCGGCACGTGGTTGACGCTCTTCGCGCGGAGCACGTGGCTGGCGTTCTTCACGCGGCGCACGTTCTTCACGCGGCGCACGTTCTTCACGCGGCTGGCGCGCCGGGCGTTCTTCGGTAGCGGTTTCGCCAGTGGCAGCCGGTGCGGCGTCCAGTGGTTCGCGCAATTCGCGCACACGTTCTTCACGCTCGCCACGTGGCTTGCGGTCTTCACGTGGGGCGCGTGGGGTACGTGGCGCGCGCTCTTCACGCGGTGCACGTTCTTCACGGGCTACGGTCGGGGTTTCTTCACGGGCTTCGCGAGGGGCACGCTCTTCACGGGGTGCGCGTTCTTCACGCGGAGCACGTTCTTCGCGCGGCTTGCGCTCTTCGTCACGGCGACCGTTGCGGTTACGGCTCTGCTGGCGACCGTTGCGACGTTCTTCGTTGCGCGCCGGGCGCTCGGCGGCTGGCTTTTCAACCACAACCGGCGCAACAGGCTCTTCTTTGGTGGCGAACAGGCTGACCAGCGACTTCACCAGGCCCTTGAACAGGCTTGGCTCAGGCAGGGCAGCCGGTGCGGCAACCGGGGCAGCAGCTTCAGCAGGCACCGGTGCGTTGGCACGGGCTGGCGCGGTCTTGACGGCAGCTTCCTGGCGAACCAGGGTGCGGGTCGCGGCGGCTGGCTGAACTTCTTCCACTTCAGCCGCGGCAGCCGCGATTTCGTAGCTGGACTGGCCGCTGTGAGCTTCCGGGCTGTCATCACGCAGGCGCTGCACCTCGAAGTGCGGCGTTTCGAGGTGATCGTTCGGCAGGATCACGATGCGGGCGCGGGTGCGCAGTTCGATCTTGGTGATCGAGTTGCGTTTTTCGTTGAGCAGGAACGCTGCAACCGGGATCGGCACTTGCGCGCGGACTTCGGCGGTGCGGTCTTTCAGGGCTTCTTCTTCGATCAGGCGCAGGATCGCCAGGGACAGCGATTCAACGTCACGGATGATGCCGGTGCCGTTGCAACGCGGGCAGACGATGCCGCTGCTCTCGCCCAGGGAGGGGCGCAGGCGCTGGCGGGACATTTCCAGCAGGCCGAAGCGCGAGATGCGGCCGACTTGTACGCGGGCACGGTCAGCTTCCAGGCATTCGCGGACTTTCTCTTCCACGGCGCGCTGGTTCTTGGCTGGGGTCATGTCGATGAAGTCGATCACGATCAGGCCGCCGATGTCACGCAGGCGCAACTGGCGGGCGATTTCTTCAGCCGCTTCCAGGTTGGTCTGCAGGGCGGTTTCTTCGATGTCGCTACCTTTGGTCGCACGCGCCGAGTTGATGTCGATGGACACCAGGGCTTCGGTCGGGTCGATCACGATGGAGCCGCCGGAAGGCAGTTCGACCACGCGCTGGAAGGCGGTCTCGATCTGGCTTTCGATCTGGAAACGGTTGAACAGCGGCACGCTGTCTTCGTATAGCTTGATCTTGCTGGCGTACTGCGGCATCACCTGGCGAATGAAGGTCAGGGCTTCGTCCTGGGCTTCAACGCTGTCGATCAGCACTTCGCCGATGTCCTGGCGCAGGTAATCGCGGATGGCGCGGATGATCACGTTGCTTTCCTGATAGATCAGGAACGGCGCGGAACGATCCAGCGAGGCTTCTTTGATGGCGGTCCAGAGTTGCAGCAGGTAGTCGAGGTCCCACTGCATTTCTTCGCTGCTGCGGCCAAGGCCTGCGGTGCGCACGATCAGGCCCATGTCGGCCGGCGCGATCAGGCCGTTCAGCGCTTCACGCAGTTCGTTGCGTTCTTCGCCTTCGATGCGACGGGAGATACCGCCGGCACGTGGGTTGTTCGGCATCAGCACCAGGTAGCGGCCAGCCAGGCTGATGAAAGTGGTCAGGGCTGCGCCCTTGTTGCCACGTTCTTCTTTTTCGACCTGAACGATGACTTCCTGGCCTTCGCTCAGGACGTCCTTGATGTTCACGCGGCCTTCAGGGGCTTTCTTGAAGTACTCGCGGGAGATTTCTTTGAGGGGCAGGAAGCCGTGGCGCTCGGAGCCGAAATCGACAAAGGCAGCCTCAAGGCTTGGTTCGATGCGAGTAATCCGGCCTTTATAGATGTTGGCCTTCTTTTGCTCGCGTGCACCGGATTCGATGTCCAGGTCGTAGAGGCGTTGGCCATCTACCAGTGCAACACGCAACTCTTCGGGTTGAGTTGCGTTAATCAGCATTCTTTTCATGTTGTACCGTCGGTTTCCGGGCTGCCGGAAACGGCGTTCGGCACACACGACTTCTCACGGTCGGTGTCAGGTGCGTCAAGAGTGGTTGGCCACTCCAGTGTCCAGCAAAACCCGCCAATGTGGGCCGGTATCGCGACGGACGCGTCCTGCTTGTTAGCGGTGGTGACAAAGGCACCACTTCAACAAAAGCTAAGGTCAGGAGGAGGAATCAACCGGCGACTGTGGACGAGATGAAGCGTCTAAATATAAGCCTAGTGCTACACGGTCCGACGGTTGTGCATCTCCACCCTACACGTATCCCTGATAATTCGGGTGCTGCCGCGCGCAGAATCCGCAGCGGGTTGGCATTTACCGTGTGCTCCAATGGGGAGTACACGCTCATGGCTAAACAAGACTGGGTGTGGGCGACTGCGCTCTCACTCAGCTCTTAACAGGCGTTGTTTCCGAAGCATTCGCCATGGTCTGGCTCAAGACTGACTGCACTTTGTGAACTGGCCGTAAATATCGGCGCAGAACGCGAGTATTCACTCTGCTTTCTGCACTCGCTTCAGGCCTCATGTCACCTGCGCTTGTTACAATCTCCAGCCTTCCAAGGTGGCGAAAGCCCCGTAGGACGGCCTCGCGTCCTGATGAATTGCGATGGTCAGGGCCGGCAGTTTGCCGCAAGTCCTCTGTCCAGGCCGCTTTTGGCGGCGTTCGCGACTATAGCAGCAATGATTAAGTGCTTCAATTCCATAAAAAATTGTTATCATCGCCGCCATGACGACTACCGCCCCCCAGACCCCCAGCGTCCAGCTGCTCGAGGTCTCGCCGGAATATGCCGGCCAACGCATCGACAATTTTCTCCTGGCCAAGCTTAAAGGCGTGCCCAAGACCTTGATTTACCGCATCTTGCGTAAAGGCGAAGTGCGCGTGAACAAGGGCCGCATCAAGCCCGAGTACAAGTTGCAGGCGGGCGACATCGTCCGTGTGCCGCCGGTGCGCGTGCCAGAGCGGGACGAGCCGGTACCGCTGGCCCAGGGCCTGCTGCAGCGCCTGGAAGCCTCGATTGTCTACGAAGACAACAAGTTGATCGTGATCAACAAGCCTTGCGGCATTGCGGTTCACGGCGGCAGTGGCCTGACCTTTGGTGTGATCGAAGCCTTTCGTCAGTTGCGCCCTGATGCCAAGGAGCTGGAGCTGGTCCACCGCTTGGATCGCGACACCTCCGGCCTGCTGATGATCGCCAAAAAACGCAGCATGTTGCGCCACCTGCATACCGCCTTGCGCGGTGATGGCGTGGACAAGCGCTACATGGCGCTGGTGCGTGGCAACTGGGCCAGCTCGATCAAAAGCGTGCGTGCGCCGTTGCAGAAGAGCAACCTGCGCTCCGGCGAGCGCATGGTCGAGGTGGACGAGGAGGGCAAAGAAGCCCTGACCCTGTTCAAGGTGCTGCGCCGCTTCGGCGACTTCGCCACGATGGTCGAAGCCAAGCCGGTGACAGGTCGAACCCACCAGATTCGCGTGCATACCCTGCATGCCGGCCACTGCATTGCCGGTGACACCAAGTACGGCGACGAGGATTTCTCCAAGGAAATCCGCGACCTCGGCGGCAAGCGCCTGTTCCTGCATGCCTACATGCTGACCGTGCCGCTGCCCGATGGCGGCGAACTGAAGCTGCAGGCGCCGGTGGATGAGATGTGGGCCAAGACCGTGGAGCGTTTGAGTGTCGCACCTTGATTACAAACTGCTGATTTTCGATTGGGACGGCACGCTGTGTAACTCTATTGGCCGGATCGTTGCATCCATGCACGCCGCCTCGGCCCGTTCCGGCTTTGAGCTCTGCACCGACCTGGCGGTCAAGGGCATCATCGGCCTTGGCTTGCCTGAAGCGATCCGCACCTTGTACCCGCGGATCAGCGACGCTGAGCTGGTGGCATTTCGCGACCACTACGCCGATCACTACATTGCGCTGGAGGCCACGCCTTCGCCGTTGTTCGACGGTGTGTTGCAGTCGCTGGAGGCGTTCCGTGCGCAGGGTTATCACTTGGCCGTCGCGACCGGCAAAGCCCGCCGTGGCCTGGATCGGGTGCTCAAAGCGCACAACTTCGAAGCATTTTTCGACATCACCCGCGCGGCGGATGAAACCGCCAGCAAGCCGCACCCTCTGATGCTCGAGCAGATCCTTGCCCACTGTGGTGTATCGCCGCGCCAGGCGTTGATGGTGGGCGATGCCTCCTTCGACCTGATGATGGCGCGCAATGCTGGCATGGACAGTGTGGCGGTCAGCTATGGTGCCCAGGCTGCCGACGCCTTGCAGCAATACGAGCCCAGGCTGACGATTGATCATTTTTCCGAACTGCAGGCCTGGCTCGACCGGGCTCAATAAGTCTTTGCTGGGGTTGATGGCATGAGTGACGAGTGGAAAGCGCCCGAAAAGGCTGAGAGCGGCGATGACAAAAGCTGGAAGCTGCTGGAGAAGACCCTCCTGGCCAGCGTTCAGGAACAGCGCCGTGCACGGCGTTGGGGGATTTTCTTCAAGCTGCTGACCTTTACCTACCTGATCGCGATGCTGGTGCTGTTCAGCCCGCTGATGGACATGGAAAAAAGCGCGACCCGTGGCAACAATTACACCGCCTTGATTGAAGTGCGGGGCGTGATCGCCGACAAGGAGTCGGCCAGTGCCGACAATATCGTCAGCAGCCTGCGCACGGCGTTTGAAGACCCCAAGGTCAAGGGTGTGATCCTGCGCATCAACAGCCCAGGTGGCAGCCCGGTGCAGTCGGGTTATGTGTATGACGAGATTCGCCGTCTGCGCGGCCTGCACCCGGACATCAAGCTGTATGCGGTTATTTCCGACCTGGGGGCTTCAGGTGCCTACTACATTGCCAGCGCTGCTGACCAGATTTACGCCGACAAGGCCAGTCTGGTGGGCTCCATCGGGGTGACGGCGGCCGGTTACGGGTTTGTCGGCACCATGGAGAAGCTGGGGGTGGAGCGTCGCACTTACACGTCGGGCGAGCACAAGGCATTCCTTGACCCGTTCCAGCCGCAGAAGGCCGATGAAACCCAGTTCTGGCAGGGCGTGCTCGACACCACCCATCGCCAGTTCATCGCCAGCGTGAAGCAGGGGCGTGGGGATCGCCTGAAAGATAAGGACCACCCGGAATTGTTCTCCGGGCTGGTGTGGTCGGGCGAGCAGGCGTTGCCGCTGGGCTTGATCGACGGCCTGGGCAGTGCCAGTTCCGTGGCGCGGGACGTGATTGGCGAGAAGGAATTGGTGGATTTCACCGTTCAGGAATCGCCGTTTGATCGCTTCTCCAAGAAGCTTGGCGCGAGTGTGGCTGAGAAACTGGCCTTGTACATGGGCTTCCAGGGCCCGACCCTGCGCTGAAACCCTGAGGCTGGCACAGCTCAACATGTGGGAGCGGGCTTGCTCGCGAAT
>NZ_JBAWDE010000054.1:0-16084 GCF_049590575.1 Pseudomonas sp. | reverse complement strand
GTGTATTGACTGACACCCTGCATTCGCGAGCAAGCCCGCTCCCACACAAAGCAAGAATGAAGTATTGTTGCGCCCATCCAGAAAAAAACCGACAAGCCTGCCTTCGACCAGGCGGTTGACCAGAGATAGAGGGTGTCATGGGTAACGAAAGCATCAATTGGGACAAGCTGGGTTTTGACTACATCAAGACCGACAAACGGTTTCTCCAAGTCTGGAAAAACGGCGAGTGGCAAGCAGGCACCCTGACCGACGACAACGTGCTGCACATCAGCGAGGGCTCCACCGCCCTGCACTATGGCCAGCAGTGCTTTGAAGGCCTCAAGGCCTACCGCTGCAAGGACGGTTCGATCAACCTGTTCCGCCCGGACCAGAACGCCGCGCGCATGCAGCGCAGCTGTGCACGCCTGTTGATGCCGCACGTGTCGACCGAAGACTTCATCGAAGCCTGCAAACAAGTGGTCAAGGCCAACGAGCGGTTCATCCCGCCCTATGGCAGCGGCGGTGCGCTGTACCTGCGCCCGTTCGTGATCGGTACCGGTGACAACATCGGCGTGCGTACCGCGCCGGAGTTCATCTTCTCGGTGTTCGCCATCCCGGTCGGCGCTTACTTCAAGGGCGGCCTGGTGCCCCACAACTTCCAGATCTCCACCTTCGACCGCGCCGCGCCACAAGGCACCGGTGCCGCCAAGGTCGGGGGCAACTATGCGGCCAGCCTGATGCCGGGTTCGGAAGCTAAAAAAGACGGTTTCGCCGACGCGATCTACCTGGACCCGATGACCCATTCGAAAATCGAAGAAGTCGGCTCGGCCAACTTCTTCGGAATCACCCACGACAATAAGTTCATCACACCGAAGTCGCCTTCGGTGCTGCCAGGCATCACCCGCCTGTCGCTGATCGAACTGGCCAAGACCCGCCTGGGCCTGGAAGTGATCGAGGGCGAAGTGTTCATCGACAAACTGGACCAGTTCAAGGAAGCCGGTGCCTGCGGGACGGCTGCCGTGATTTCGCCGATCGGCGGCATCCAGTACAACGGCAAACTGCACGTGTTCCACAGCGAAACCGAAGTCGGCCCGATCACCCAGAAGCTCTACAAAGAGCTGACCGGCGTGCAGACCGGCGACGTCGAAGCGCCAGCGGGCTGGATCGTCAAGGTCTGACCCAGCAACACCGCACACCAATGTGGGAGGGGGCTTGCCCCCTCCCACATTTGATCTGAGGCAACCTCAGGATTGAGCCGGAATATTCCCCACAATCTTCTTGCCCATGCTGATCCTCGGCTCCACCTCATACCCCAACGCCTCGTAGAACCCCGCCACCGCATCATTGCCGCTGGTGATCTGCAGGTTGATCTTCATGCAGCCCAGCGCCGTCAACGCCTGCTCCGCATGTCGCACCAATGAAGCGCCCAGCCCCTGGCGCCGATAATCAGCGTGCACCGCCACCGAATACAGCCAGCCACGGTGCCCGTCGTAGCCGGCAAGAATCGTCCCGATCACCGCTTTTTTATCCGTCGCCACAAAAAACAGCCCATCGTTGACCGCCAACTTCTTGTCAATCGCCAGGGTCGGCAGGTTGTGCGCCGTGTCATAACCAAACGCCTGCTGCCACAACGCAACCACCTGCGTGCGATGCGCACGGTCGCGATACGGCCCGATCGGGTGCCGCGACGACAACGCCTTTTCCATCACCAGCGTACGCTCGTTGCCGTGATAGACGTCACGCACGGTATGAAACCCCAGCCTGGTATAGAACGGCTCGGCGGTCAGCGACGACGGCACACTCAATACCGTGACCCCGGCCTCGCGAGCGCGCACTTCGAGTTCGATCATCAACAACCGTCCAATGCCCTGCCCTTGCAGCGCCGGCTCGACGAACACCGACCGCACCACATTGGCATCGAGTGCGGCGGTAGCGACAATCACCTGGTCCTGCACCGCCACCAGCACCACCCGGCGCTGCAGCAAGGCCAGCACCGCATCAGCGGTAAAGTTGCTCGCCACCCGGGCGATCACCTCCGCCGGGTAATCCCGTGCATTGCTGCTGTGCAAGGCCGCCAGGATGACCTGGCTGATCCCCTCGGCATCGGCTGCCTGGGCGGTGCGAACGGCGGTAGACATGATTCCTCCTGGCGAACACAACTCTAACGAACACCACAATACCAAGGTGGGAGGGGGCTTGCCCCCGATGGCGGTGTGCCATTGGATAGATTTGCTGACTGATACTCAGCTATCGGGGCAACCCCCCTGCTCCCTGTTGAGCGTATTTCACACTGACAGCCGATTCGGCTGCGCGCCCCCTCTTTTCAGCTTTCCCGGCTGAACCTCGCCCGCGTTTCAGCCGGGATTCTTTCCGCACAAGCCACAAAATACCCCCACTGCTCAACCCATGGACCCGTGCACCCATGCAAACCACCAACACCGTCTTGATGATTCGCCCGGCGCGCTTTGCCTTCAACCCGGACACCGCGATCAACAACCGTTTCCAACGCCCGCCCGCCGACCCACTCAGCGCACAGCAGAAAGCGCTGGAAGAGTTCGACGGTTATGTCGCCACCCTGCGCCAACATGGCGTGGAAGTGCTGGTGGTGCAGGACACCCCGGCGCCGCACACCCCCGACTCGATCTTCCCCAACAACTGGTGGAGCAGCCACGCCGACGGCAGCCTGGTGCTGTATCCGATGGAAGGCCAGAACCGACGACTGGAACGCGACAAAGGCGTGCTGCAAGTGCTGGAGCAACGCTTCGCCATCAGCGAAACCATCGACCTGAGCCCTCTCGAACAACACAACATCTTCCTCGAAGGCACCGGCAGCATGGTGCTCGACCGCCAGCACCGTATCAGCTACGCCTGCCATTCCGGCCGCACCCACCAGGACGCCCTGCGCCAGTTCGCCGAGCGCCTCGACTACCGGCTGTGCGTGTTCCACGCCGTCGACCGCCATCACACGCCGATCTACCACAGCAACGTGATGATGAGTGTCGGCCGCGACCTCTCGGTGGTGTGCCTGCAAGCCCTGCCAAATGCCGACGAGCGCCAGGCCCTGGAACGCTCCCTGCGCGACACCGGCAAGGACATCCTCAGTCTCGACTTCGATCAGCTCGAAGCCTTCGCCGGCAACATGCTCGAAGTCCACGACCGCGACGGCCAGCCCTTGCTGGTGATGTCCGCCAGCGCCTGGCGCGCCCTGCAACCGGCCCAGCGCCAGCATGTGGAACGCCATACACGGCCGGTGGTGGTGAACATCGACAACATCGAACGCATCGGCGGCGGCAGTGCCCGCTGCATGCTGGCCGAAGTGCACTTGCCGGCCCGTCCCTCATTTCAATAAGGAGTCTTGCCATGACCCGTTACATTGACGTCAACGACCTCAGCTACCTGGTTTCACAAAAAGGCCTGCCAACCTGCATCAGCGAAATGGCCGAATACATTCGTGCCGATTACCTGCGCTGGCAGGATTTCGAAAAATGCGCGCGCCTGGCCAACCACTCGCCGGACGGCGTGATCGAGCTGATGCCAGTGTCCGACGCCTCGCTGTACGCGTTCAAATACGTCAACGGCCACCCGAAAAACACCCTGGCCGGCATGCTCACCGTGATGGCTTTCGGCGCGCTGGGCGATGTGGACACCGGCAAGCCGGTGCTGCTGGCGGAAATGACCCTGACCACCGCGATCCGTACCGCCGCCACCTCGGCCCTGGTCGCCCGCTACCTGGCGCGCGACAACAGCCGCAGCATGGCGCTGATCGGCAACGGTTCGCAGAGTGAGTTCCAGGCGCTGGCTTTCCACGCGATGCTCGGCATCACTGAAATCCGCCTGTTCGATATCGACGCCAAGGCCACCGCCAAACTCGCAGCCAACCTCAAGGCGTTCCCGGCAATCAAGGTGATCCTGGCCAGCAGCGTGGCCGAAGCGGTCAAGGGTGCGGACATCGTCACCACGGTTACCGCGGACAAGGCCTACGCGACCATCCTCACCGACGAGATGATCGAACCCGGCATGCACCTCAACGCCGTCGGCGGCGACTGCCCCGGCAAGACCGAACTGGACCGACGTATCGTCGAGCGCGCCCGAGTGATCGTCGAGTACGAACCGCAAAGCCGCATCGAAGGGGAAATCCAGCACATGCCGGAAGACTCGCCGGTGACCGAACTGTGGCAAGTCATCAACGGCCAGCAACCCGGCCGCGAGAACCCGCGCCAGGTCACCCTGTTCGACTCGGTGGGCTTTGCCATCGAAGACTACTCGGCGCTGCGCTACGTACTCGACGTGGCCAAGGCGCTGGATGTGGGCAGCGAACTCGAGCTGGTACCGGACCTGGCCGACCCGAAAGACCTGTTTGCGCGGCTGGCCCAACAGCCGCGTGTACAGCACAAAAAGCGCGCCTGAAACCGCTCTGGCCTGCAGCTTTGCGACCGATGCAGGCCGGAACGTCAGTGCCAAAAAGCCGATTCTGCACGCGCGACAGCCGATTCCGCTGCATTACGCGTTTTTACAGCGCAATTCGCGCTTCAGGCACCGGGCAAACGACACAAAAAACGCACCACCATGAAGCATTCTCTGCTCCCAGTTATTCACTGCCCTGACATCAATTACAAAATATAGGGACGCCCCATGACTCCACTGCGAACGCTCTTCGCTGCATTGCTGTTGCCACTCTGCGCCAGCGCCGCCCACGCCCAGGATTGGAAAGAAATTCGCTTCGGCGTGTTCCCCGAGTATCCGCCTTTTGAATCCGTGGCCGCTGACGGCAGCCTGCAAGGTTTCGACATCGAACTGGGCAATGCGATCTGCGCCAAGCTCGACGTCAAATGCACCTGGGTGCACAACGAATTCGACGGCATGATTCCAGCCCTGCGTGCGCGTAAGTTCGACGCCATCATGTCGTCCATGGCCGTGACCCCGGCCCGCGAAAGAGTCATCGACTTCACGGACCGGCTGTTTCTCAGCCCCACCTCGGTGATCACCCGCAAAGGCGCCGACTTCGGCGACACCCCGGAATCGTTGAAAGGCAAGCAAGTCGGTGTACTGCAGGGCTCGCTGCAAGAAGCCTACGCCCGCGCGCACCTGGCCAAGCTGGGCGCGCAGATCAAGGCCTACCAGTCCCAGGAGCAGAACTACGCCGACCTGCAGAACGGCCGGCTCGACGCCACCCTGACCGACAAGCTCGAAGCGCAACTCAACTTCCTGTCCAAGCCTGAAGGCGCCGACTTCAAGACCGGCCCTGCCTTCAAGGACCCGACCCTGCCCCTGGATATCGCCATGGGCCTGCGCAAGAACGACACCGAGTTACGCGCGCTGATCAACAAGGGCATCGCCGCCATACAGGCGGATGGCACCTATGCGCAGATCCAGAAGAAATACTTCGGCGATCAAGACATCTACAACGAATAAGCCAACACAATCCCCTGTGGGAAAAGACGTGTGTGGGAGGGGGCTTGCCCCCGATGAGGGCGTGCCGGTCGACACACGTATTGACTGAACCAGCGCTATCGGGGGCAAGCCCCCTCTCATAAAAGCGTCCTCCCACAGGGGTATGTCTGCGGCCTTTAGAGATGCTCCCCATGAACGAACTCTTCAACCTGCAAGGCTACGGCCCGATGCTGGCCCAAGGCGCCTGGATGACGGTCAAGCTGGCGTTCCTCGCACTGGCTTTAAGCCTGTCCCTGGGCCTGATCGCCGCCGGTGCCAAGCTTTCCCGCGCCAAATGGCTGCGCGTGCCGGCCACGCTGTACACCACGCTGATCCGCAGCGTGCCGGACCTGGTGCTGATCCTGCTGATTTTCTACAGCCTGCAATTGTGGCTCAACGACCTGAGCGAAGTGTTCGGCTGGGACTATTTCGAGATCGACCCATTCACTGCCGGAGTGATCACCCTGGGCTTTATCTACGGCGCGTACTTCACCGAAAACTTCCGCGGCGCGATTCTCAGCGTGCCGGCCGGCCAACTGGAAGCCGCCACCGCCTACGGCCTGAGCCGCTGGCAGCGTTTCCACCTGGTGCTGTTCCCGCAACTGATGCGCTTTGCCCTGCCGGGCCTGGGCAATAACTGGCTGGTGCTGCTCAAGTCCACCGCGCTGGTGTCAATCATCGGTCTGTCGGACCTGGTCAAGGCCGCGCAGAACGCCGGCAAAAGCACCCACGAGCCGCTGTACTTCCTGATCCTCGCCGGCCTGGTTTACCTGGTGATCACCACCCTGTCCAACCGCATCTTCAAGCGCCTCGAACGGCGCTACAACCTCGGCATCAAGGGGATGGCGCGATGATCGAACTGTTTCAGCAATACGGCCTGGCCTACCTGTTCAGCGATGGCGCGGGGTTGTCCGGCGTTGCCATGACCCTGTGGCTGTTCATCATTTCGGTGGTGTTGGGCTTTGTCCTGTCGATCCCGCTGGCGCTGGCGCGCGTCTCGGAGCACTTCTGGCTGCGCTGGCCGGTCGAGGTCTACACCTACCTGTTTCGTGGTACGCCGCTGTATATCCAGTTGTTGATTTGCTACACCGGGCTGTACAGCCTGGAGGTGGTGCAGGACAACGCGCTGCTCAACCAGTTTTTCCGCAATGCGCTCAACTGCACCCTGCTGGCCTTTGTGCTCAACACCTGCGCCTACACCGTTGAAATCTTCGCCGGGGCGATGCGCACTATTCCCCACGGCGAACTCGAAGCGGCGCGCGCCTATGGCCTGCACGGCTGGCGGCTCAACCTGTTTGTAGTGGTGCCCGCCGCCCTGCGCCGTGCGTTGCCGGCCTACAGCAATGAAATGATCCTGATGCTGCACGCCACTTCGCTGGCGTTCACCGCCACCGTCGCCGACATCCTCAAGGTGGCCCGTGATGCCAACGCCGAGACGTTTCTGACGTTCCAGGCGTTTGGTATCGCCGCGCTGCTCTACATGCTGCTGTCCTTTGCACTGGTGGGCCTGTTTCGACTGGCCGAACGTCGCTGGATGCGTTTTCTTGTTCCTACCCGAGGCTAACCCATGAATCAGTCCGCGCAGGCCCTGGCCACTTATCCCGACAATGTTCCTGACGCGCCTGCTGCCACGGCGGCGACAGCTGCCGTCAAGCTTCAGGTCGAAGGCATTCATAAACGCTACGGCGAACACGAAGTGCTCAAGGGCGTATCCCTCAATGCACGCAATGGCGATGTGATCAGCCTGATCGGCGCCAGTGGCTCCGGCAAAAGCACGCTGCTGCGGTGCATCAACTTTCTCGAACAGCCGGACGCCGGGGTGATCACCCTGGACGGCATCAGCATTGAAATGCGCCAGGGTCGCGCCGGCACCCGCGCGCCGCACCAGGCGCAGCTGCAAAACCTGCGCACGCGCCTGGCCATGGTGTTCCAGCACTTCAACCTGTGGAGCCACATGACCGTACTGGAAAACATCACCATGGCGCCGCGCCGGGTGTTGGGCGTAACGGCAGCCGAAGCCGAAAAACGCGCACGGATGTACCTGGACAAAGTCGGCCTGCCGGGCCGTGTGGCAGATCAATACCCGGCGTTTCTTTCTGGTGGCCAACAACAGCGCGTGGCCATCGCACGGGCGTTGGCGATGGAGCCGGAAATCATTCTGTTCGATGAACCGACGTCCGCACTCGACCCGGAACTGGTAGGCGAAGTGCTCAAAGTCATACAGACGTTGGCCGAGGAAGGTCGTACCATGCTGATGGTCACCCACGAAATGGGCTTTGCCCGCCAGGTGTCCAGCCAAGTGCTGTTTTTGCACCAGGGCCGGGTCGAGGAACAAGGCGGCGCCGAGATGCTTGACCACCCCAACAGCGAACGCTTGCAGCAATTTCTTTCCAACCGTTTGAAGTGAAACCCATGGATACCAAGGCCAACGGACCCCACACCTCCCCCGCGCTGGATCGCATCGATGAAGCAATCATCGACGTATTGCGCCACCAGGGGCGTATCACCTACGAAAAGCTCTCGTCACTGGTGCACCTCACCCCCAGGCCCTGCCTGGAGCGGGTACGCAAACTTGAGCGACGCGGGGTGATCCGTGGGTACGGGGCGATCATCGATGTGCAGTTGGTCTCGCCAGGATTGTCGCTGCTGGTGCTGGTGGCCTTGTCCAACCAAAGCGGGCGCTCGGCACAGCGCGCCTTCGAAGCCTGCATGAAAGCCTGCCCCCAAGTGTTCGAATGCCAACTGATCAGCGGGCCGTTCGACTACAGCCTGCGCATGCGTTGCCGCGACATGGAGCATTACCGGGTGGTGTCGGAGCTCTGGCTGAACAACGATGAATTGCACATCGACAAGCTGGTGGCGCACCCGGAACTGGCGGTAGTCAAAGACACCGCAACCAGGTTGGCATAAACACCTGTGGCGAGCCTGCTCGCCACAATAAGTCTCCTGCCAGCCCCTATCAGTCTCGCCCCCCGCCACACTTTTTACCCGCGCCCACTCGAAATTCGTTTGCCGGCCTTGGTGCCAATCAGCTTCGCCTGCCCATCCTTCTGCTTGCCCGTGCGCGCCTCGCTGATCAACCCCGGGATCAACTTGCCTTCTGGCAGGTTCTTCCAGAACCGGCTGGGCAAGTGCCCTTCCATCACCTTGGGGTTCAAGCGTGCCGGGTTGAAAATGTGGCTGTAGTAAGTCAGCCACATGGCGCTGTGCGGGTCCTCGACATTCTGCGCCAGTTGCCGCCAAGCGTCGGGGCACTCGCGCTGATGAATAAGCTGTTCACCGTCGTAGTAGACCCCGTCCAATGGCGTGGCGATCATCCAGCGATGGCGCCCCATGCGTCCGACAAAGTGCTCGCTGGCGCTTTTGAGGATGTCATGGGCCGGCTCATGCCAGGCCACATACTCCGGGAGCTCAGGCCCCGCCTCTGCCGGCAGCGCGATAAACCGCACAAACGCGTGCAGGTGATGGGCCTCGCGACTGACCTGCTTGATCCGCCGCTGCAATTCGCTGCCCAGTTTGTCCCCGGCCAGCATTGCGGTGCGGTCGCCATGGCTGACCCGCCACAACACCTCATACAGCAGGCTCCAGCGTTGATCACCGTGGTAACAGGCCGCCGATTCCAGTAACTCCAGCAACGCCTTGGGAATCCGCGCCTGAAACGGCCCAAGCCCTTCAGGAGTCGGCTCATCCGTGGCAAACAGATCCGCCACCTCGGCCTCGCCCCAGCTCACCTGGCTCGGGTCGACCTGATGGCTGAGCAGCCAGCGCGCCTGTTCGCGCCAGGTGCTGAACAGGTTGTCGCATTCCAGGCTGATCATCCCCACAGCCCCATCTGTTGCGGTTGCGGGCGGTCGCGCAGTTGCTCGCGCAGCAGCACGCTGGTGCTCTCGGCCTGCTGCGGGTGGTAATCACTGGTGATGAAAAACGGCTTGGCCTTGGCCAGCACACAGCGCATGCGCGCCAGGTCTTCGAAGCGGATCTTGCGTTCACGGCGCAGGTCCACCAGACGCTGGGTGGTACGCAGGCCAATCCCCGGAATACGCGCGATCAAGGTGGGTTCGGCGCGGTTCAGGTCCAGCGGGAACACCTCGCGGTGCTCAAGTGCCCAGGCCAGTTTGGGGTCGATATCCAACGCCAGGTGACCAGGGCCTTCGAACAGTTCGCCGGCGCTGAAGCCGTAGCTGCGCAGCAGAAAGTCGGCCTGGTACAAGCGGTGCTCGCGCATCAGCGGTGGCGCGGCCAATGGCACGCTTTTCGGGCTGTTGGGGATGGGGCTGAACGCCGAGTAATACACGCGGCGCAACTTGAAGTTGCCATACAACGCCTCGGCGCCGTGGAGGATGGTGCTGTCGTCTGTGTCGTCGGCGCCGACGATCAGTTGCGTGCTCTGCCCGGCCGGGGCAAACCGGGGGGCACGCGGTTCGTTGCGGACCGTCTGCTCGCCGGTGTAGATGGTCTGCATCGCCTGTTTGATCGACACAATCTTTTTTTCCGGCGCCAGGGTCTGCAGGCTGGCCTCGGTTGGCAGTTCAATGTTCACGCTGAGGCGATCGGCATACCGCCCGGCCTCGGCAATCAGTGCCGGGTCGGCGTCGGGAATGGTCTTGAGATGGATGTAGCCGCGAAAGTCATGCTCTTCGCGCAGCAGTTTGGCGACGCGCACCAACTGTTCCATGGTGTAGTCGGACGATCGGATGATGCCGGAGCTGAGAAACAACCCACTGACGCAATTGCGCCGGTAGAAATCCAGGGTCAGGGTCACCACCTCTTCCGGGCTGAAGCGTGCGCGGGGCACGTCGCTGGAGCGGCGGTTGACGCAGTACTGGCAGTCGTAGAGGCAGAAGTTGGTGAGCAACACCTTGAGCAGCGAAACGCAGCGCCCATCCGGCGTATAGCTGTGGCAGATGCCCATGCCATCGGTGGAGCCCAGGCCCGCCTTGCCCTCCGAGCTGCGCTTGGGCGCGCCGCTGCTGGCGCACGAAGCGTCGTACTTGGCGGCGTCGGCGAGGATGCTGAGTTTTTCGATCAACTGCATGGAGGGTTACCGATACTGGTTTTTTGTACAGTATCAGGCAGCCCCCCGTGTCACAAGTGCAGCCTGTCAGCTGGCGGTGGCGAGCAACAGGTCCTGCACCGAACGGCCCTTGCCGCGCCCACGGTCCAGCGCATACAGCGACGCCGCAATCTCATCCGCCCGGATCGGCAGCACCGACAGCAAGGTATCGCTCAAGCCGTGGCTGGCCTGGCTGAAGCCCTGAATGTAGATGCCGGCGTGGCAGCGTTCGTCGGTGACGATGCGGTAGTCGCGGCTCACTTCGAAGTCGCCCATGTAGGTTTCCAGCGGCGCCAGCAGCTCGCGGTGCATCTGGCGCTCGTAGCCGGTGGCCAGGATCACCGCGTCGTAATGGTTGACGCTGGTTTCGCCGTTGGCGTTATTGCGCAGCACCAGTTCGATGCCCAACGGGCCTGGGGTGGCTTTCTCGACCACGGTCATGGTGCGGAACGCCTGGCGCGCGATGCCGGAGACTTTCTGGCGATAGAAAATCCCGTAGATACGTTCGATCAGGTCCAGGTCGACCACTGAATAGTTAGTGTTCTGGTACTCGGCGACCAGGCGTTCGCGCTCAGCGCCGACCTGCTGGAATACCAGATCGGTAAAGGCCGGCGAGAACACTTCGTTGACGAACGGGCTGTCATCGGCAGGCTTCAGCGCCGAACCGCGCAGAATCATGTCGACCTGCACCGAGGGGAAGCTGTCGTTCAAATCGATAAAGGCTTCGGCCGCGCTCTGGCCACCGCCGATGATCGCGATGCGCATCGCCTTGCCTTCAACGCACGGCTGCTGGGCCATACGCTCCAGGTACTGGGAATGGTGGAACACCCGGCTGTCGCCCTTGAGCGCCTTGAACGCCTCGGGAATACGCGGCGTGCCCCCGGCGCTGACTACCACCGAACGGGTGGTGCGCACATGCTGTTCACCCAACGCATCGCGGGAGATCACTCGCAGTGCCTCGACCTGCTGCTGGTGCAGGATCGGCTCGATCGCCAGCACTTCTTCGCCGTAGCGTGCCTGGGCCTGGAACTGCCCCGCGACCCAACGTAGGTAGTCGTTGTACTCCATGCGGCACGGGTAGAAGGTGCCGAGGTTGATGAAATCCACCAGGCGGTCGTGGGCTTTCAGGTAGTTGACGAAGGAGTACGGGCTGGTGGGGTTGCGCAGGGTCACCAGGTCCTTGAGGAACGAAATCTGCAACTCGCTCTGGGTCACCAGGGTATTGCCGTGCCAGCGGTAGTCGGCCTGCTTGTCGAGAAACAGCACGTCCAGTTTGCCCTGGGCCTTTTCGCGCTCCTGCAGAGCGATGGCCAGCGCCAGGTTCGAAGGGCCGAAACCGATACCGATCAGGTCGTGAACCGCGGGCGAAGCAATTGCCTGTGTCATTCCAGTGTCCTCTGGATAAGCCCCTTGGCGGTTGGGGCGGGAATACCTTCAAGGCCTGAACAACAGGCCGTGTGTTGATAGGAAACGAGGACAATGAAATAAAATTTAACCGATCGCTGATCAGTACGCTTCCCACTCGCGCATCCGCACCCGGCAGTGCTTCATGGCATTGACGATGTGTTTCTCCACCATCGCGCGGGAAATGCTCAGGTGCTCGGCGATTTGCAGGTGAGTCAAACCATCGAGTTTACGCAGCAGGAAGCTGTCGCGGCAGGCCGCCGGCAGCTCGGCCAGGGCGCGCTCGAGCATTTCCAGGTGCTGGCCGTGGTCGTGGGAGGCGTGGGGCGAACAGGCGGCGAAGCGTTCTTCGCTGTCCAGCACCTCCAACGGTTCGGCCTGGCGCAAAGCGTTGCGTCGGTGACCATCGATCACCAGGTTCAGCGCGGTGCGATACAGGAACGCGCGGGGTTGCTCGATGGGGGTGTCGCTGGCACGTTCCAGCACCCGCACATAAGCGTCATGCACCACATCTTCGGCCACCTGACGGTTGCCCAGCTTGGCGTTAAGGAAACACACCAGCTCGCGATAGTAGTTTTCCAACATGACTCCCGACCGCCGATGGCGGAATTAGGTGCTCGAGTACGAAAAAGACAGGCCGTTCAATAATGGCAGTTAGGTCGTGTGTAATTTATAGTAATTCTCATCTACTTTAAAAGTAGACATGTGCCGTCAGAATTTTCTTTTCTTCGTCTCAGTTGTTGCAGCCTATGTAAACGCCTAAATTCGCGGGCATTTTCCTCGTATAACAGTCAGCCCCCGCTCCTGCGGCCCCGAATTTCCTGGCTGGAACCAACGCATGAAACGCCCTCGCCCCGCCCGACGCGCCTTGCTCGTTATTGCATGCCTGATACCTATCATCGCCGTGGCCGCCTGGCAGGTGCTGCCGCCGGGGCGTGGCAACCTGACCACCGTCACGGTCAGCCGCGGCAATATCGAAAACAGCGTGACGGCCCTGGGCACCCTGCAACCGCGGCGTTATGTAGACGTGGGGGCCCAGGCCTCCGGGCAGATCCGCGAGATTCATGTCGAGGCCGGCGACCAGGTCAAGGAAGGCCAACTGCTGGTCGAAATCGACCCCTCCACGCAAAAAGCCAAGCTCGACGCCAGTCGCTACGCCATCGAAAACCTTCAGGCCCAGTTGCAGGAGCAGAAAGCCCAGCATGCACTGGCGCGCCAGAAGTACCAGCGTCAACAGCGCCTGGCCGCCGGAAACGCCACCCGCGAAGAAGACGTGCAAACCGCCAAGGCCGAACTGAGCGCCACCCAGGCCCGGGTCGACATGTTTCAGGCGCAGATCCGCCAGGCCCAGGCCAGCCTGCGCAGTGACGAGGCGGAGTTGGGCTACACGCGCATCTATGCACCGATGACCGGCACCGTGGTTGCGGTGGACGCACGGGTCGGCCAGACCCTCAACGCCCAGCAGCAGACCCCGTTGATCCTGCGCATTGCCAAGTTGTCGCCGATGACCGTGTGGGCGGAAGTCTCGGAAGCCGATATCGGCCATGTCAAACCCGGCATGACCGCGTACTTCACCACCCTGAGCGGCGGCAATCGGCGCTGGACCAGCACCGTGCGGCAGATCCTGCCGATTCCGCCCAAGCCGCTGAATGAAACCCAGGGCAGCGGCAGCCCCAACAGCTCGGGCAAAAGCGGCAGCGGCCGCGTGGTGCTGTACACCGTGCTGCTGGACGTGGACAACAGCGACAACACCTTGATGGCCGAGATGACCACCCAGGTGTTTTTCGTCGCCGCCGAAGCCAAGGACACCCTCACCGTACCGGTCGCCGCGTTGCAGGGCACCACCCGCGCCGACAAGCAGATCGCCCGCGTAGTGGCTGCGAACGGGCGCGTCGAAGAGCGCGAGGTGCGCCTGGGCATCAGCGACCGCCTGCGCGTACAGGTGCTCGACGGTTTGCACGAAGGCGATCACCTGCTGATCGGCCCCGCCGACGGCAACGGGGGTTGAGTTGACCACGCCCCTGATCAAACTCAAGAACATCCGCAAATCCTACGGCGGCGGTGACAGCCCGCAGGTCGACGTCTTGCGTGGCATCGACCTGTCGATCCATGCCGGGGAATTCGTGGCGATTGTCGGCGCCTCCGGCTCCGGCAAGTCCACATTGATGAACATCCTCGGCTGCCTCGACCGCCCCAGCGTCGGCGAGTACCTGTTCGCCGGGGAAAACGTCGCGCACCTGGACAGCGACGAACTCGCCTGGCTGCGCCGCGAAGCCTTTGGTTTTGTGTTCCAGGGCTACCACCTGATCCCCTCGGGCTCGGCCCAGGAAAACGTCGAGATGCCGGCGATCTATGCCGGCATCAGCGCCGCCGAGCGGCATGCCCGCGCCAGCGCCCTGCTCACCCGCCTGGGTTTGGCCGAGCGTACCGGTAACCGCCCGCACCAGTTGTCCGGCGGGCAGCAGCAGCGTGTGTCAATTGCCCGCGCACTGATGAACGGCGGCCACATCATCCTGGCGGACGAACCCACCGGCGCCCTCGACAGCCACAGCGGCGCCGAGGTCATGACCCTGCTCGACGAGCTGGCCAGCCAGGGCCATGTGGTCATCCTGATTACCCACGACCGCGAAGTCGCGGCGCGGGCCAACCGCATCATCGAAATTCGCGACGGCCTGATCATCAGTGACTCGGCCGATGCCAGCGCGGCAACGCCCGCCACCACCACCGGCGCCCTGCAGGCGGTGGACCTGCGCCAGCGCCTGGTCGACGGCGCCGAACACAACGGCGCCTGGAAAGCCGAGCTGCTCGACGCGGTACAGGCGGCGTGGCGGGTGATGTGGATCAACCGCTTCCGTACCGCGCTGACCCTGCTGGGGATTATCATCGGCGTGGCGTCGGTGGTGGTGATGCTGGCGGTGGGCGAAGGCAGCAAACGCCAAGTCATGGAGCAGATGGGCGCCTTCGGTTCGAACATTCTGTATGTCAGTGGCTCTTCACCGAACCCGCGCACGCCCCCCGGCATCATTACCCCCGAGGATGTGGCCGCGCTGGCCACCCTGCCACAGGTCAAGCGCATCATGCCGGTCAACGGCGCCGAGGCCGGTGTACGCTTTGGCAACATCGACTACATGGCCTACGTAGGCGGCAATGACACCAATTTCCCGATCATCTTCAACTGGCCAGTGGTGGAAGGCAGCTATTTCACCGAGGCCGACGAGCGCTCCGCCGCTACCGTCGCGGTGATCGGCGCACGCGTGCGCGACAAGCTGTTCAAAGGCCTGGTCAGCCCCATCGGCCAATACATCCTGATCGAAAACGTCCCCTTCCAGGTGATCGGCGTGCTCGAGGAAAAAGGCTCCAGCTCCGGCAACACCGACAGCGACGACCGCATCGCCATCCCTTACACCGCCGCCAGCATTCGCCTGTTCGGCACCTATAACCCCGAGTACGTGGTGATCGCCGCCGCCGACGGCAACCGGGTGCACGAGGCCGAACGGGCGATCAACCAACTGATGCAACGCCTGCACCATGGCAAGCCCGATTACCATCTGACCAACAACGCGGCCATGATCCAGGCCGAGGCGCGCACACAGAACACCCTGTCGCTGATGCTTGGCTCGATTGCCGCGATTTCCCTGTTGGTGGGCGGCATCGGCGTGATGAACATCATGCTGATGACGGTGCGCGAGCGGACCCGCGAAATTGGCATTCGCATGGCCACCGGGGCGCGCCAGCGCGACATCCTGCGCCAGTTCCTGACCGAGGCGGTGATGCTTTCGGTGGTCGGCGGCTTGTGCGGTATCGCCCTGGCGCTGCTGGTGGGCGGCGTGCTGGTGCTGGCCAAAGTGGCGGTGCAGTTTTCCCTGGTGGCCGTGCTGGGCGCATTTGGTTGCGCGCTGGTCACCGGCGTCGTATTCGGCTTTATGCCGGCCCGTAAAGCTGCCCGGCTCGATCCGGTTAAGGCGTTGACCAGTGAATAAACGATGCTTCCCTTCGCACCTGTCCCTGCTCAGCCTGTGCCTGCTGCTCGGCGCCTGCGCTGCCACCCCGACCGCCATTCACAGCGGTATTGCGCCGCCTGCTGCCTGGCAATTTGCCGAGCGCGACGCCGCCCAGGCCACAAACCAGCGCTGGTGGACGCAATTTGGCAGCCCGCAGCTCAACCGCCTGGTCGATCAGGCCCGGCGTGACAGTTTCGACGTGGCCGCCGCCATGGCC
>NZ_JBAWDE010000053.1:0-17415 GCF_049590575.1 Pseudomonas sp. | reverse complement strand
GTCGAGGCGCGCGGCCAGGGTCACCGCGGCGATCCCGGCGAGGGCGCCGCTGATGGCGTAGACCCACAGGGTGATCGCACGCACCTTGATGCCCGACAGGCGCGCCACTTCTGGGCTGCCGCCCATGGCGTAGAGGTTGCGGCCACCGGCGCGAAAGCGCAGGAACACCCAGGCCACCACCAGCATCACCAGGAACAGCCCGACGGTGGCGGAGAGAAAGCCGAAATGCCGCACCGTGGCCAGGCTGGTGAACCAGTCTGGGTAACCGACGATCTGCCGGCCTTCGGTGAGGATATTCGCCAGGCCGCGCGCCACCGACATCATGGTCAACGTGGCAATAAACGGCGGCAGCTTGGCGTAGGTGATCAACCCGCCCGAGACCAGCCCGGCGAGCATGCCGCTGGCAATCGAGATGGGAATGGCGAAGCCCAATGGCACTGCCTGGTCCTGGTAGAGCCAGCCGAGCATCATCATCGAAAAGGCCAGCACCGAGCCGACCGACAGGTCGATGCCGCCGATCACGATCACCGCCGTCATGCCAATCGCCAGGATGCCCAGCACGGTGACCTGATCAAGGATGTTCAGGCCATTGCGCAACGAGAAGAAGAATTCGGAACTGAAGGAGAAGACCAGCACCAGCAGCACCAGCCCGATCAGCGGGCCGCCGATATTGCTGGGCAGCAGTTTCACGATACGTGGGCGGGGTGGCGGCTTGAGTTCGGCCGGGTGCTGGACAATAGCTTTGGCGTCCACAGTGTTCTCCTGATTTATTTTTTTTGGAGTGCTTTCAGGCCTCATGAATATTTATGCGTGCCTGACTGTTAATTCAGATTCCAGTGGCACCGTGCCAAAGTCAAGCGCTTAATTTTTCATGCAGGCCTCTGAATCGATGTTCGCATCGGTCGCAAAGCCACGGGATAGACTCGCGCGCGTGGGATTTTGGCCGTCTGTCCGAGGGGCATTTCCTGGTTTTATTTCATTTTTCAGCGGATCGCTCACTTGACCTGCCGGGCGTTCGGCGTCTAAATAGAAATATATTGTCACTGCTGAATAAATATTCAAAGACGGCTTTCGACACTTTTACCTCGCGTGGTCAGCCCACAGGAGTTGCTGCATGAATGCCTTCCAGTACGACGCTCAACAGATCAAAGAACAGGCCCGCCTGATCCGGCGCCACGTGATCCGCCTGAATGCCGACTCACCGGCCGGCGGCCACACCGGGGCTGACCTGTCGGAAACCGACATCCTCGCGACCCTGTATTTCCGCATCCTCAATACCGGCCCGGAACGCACCGAAGACCCGGAGCGCGATATCTATATCCAGAGCAAGGGCCATGGCGTCGGCGGTTTGTATTGCTGCCTGGCGCAGGCGGGCTACATCCCCACCGACTGGCTGCCGACCTACCAGCACTTCAACTCGCATTTACCCGGCCACCCGGTGCGCCAGAAAACCCCCGGCATCGAACTCAACACCGGCGCCCTCGGCCACGGCTTGCCGGTGGCGGTAGGGCTGGCGCTGGCGGCGAAGATGTCCGGCAGCAAAAAACGCATCTACGTGCTGACCGGCGACGGTGAGCTGGCCGAAGGTTCGAACTGGGAAGCGGCGATGGCGGCGGCCAAATACGGCCTGGATAACCTGTTTGTAATCGTCGACAAAAATAAGCTGCAGCTGGCCGGGTTGACCGCCGAGATCATGCCGCTCGACCCGCTGGACGTGAAATGGGCCGCCTTTGGCTTCAGCGTCAGCGAGTGCGACGGCAATGATGTGAGCCAGTTGATCGAGTCCCTGGAAAGCATGCAGACCAAGACCGGCGCGCCCCAGGTGCTGATCGCCCACACCATCAAAGGCAAGGGCGTGTCGTTTATCGAAGCCCGCCCCGAGTGGCACCACCGCGTGCCCAAGGGTGATGAAATCAATGCAGCTCTGGAGGAGTTGAGTCATGGCGAGTGAACATCTGGCGAGCGTCATGGTTGAAGCCTTTATTGCCGCCGTCGATGCCGGGCTGGACCTGGTGCCGGTGGTCAGCGACTCCACTTCCACAGCCAAGATCGGCCCGTTTGCCCAGCGCTTTCCCGAGCGCCTGATCAATGTGGGGATTGCCGAGCAGTCGCTGGTCAGCGTCGCGGCGGGCCTGGCCCTCGGCGGCAAGATCGCGGCGACCTGCAACGCCGCGCCGTTCCTGATTTCGCGCGCCAATGAGCAGATCAAGGTCGACGTCTGCTACAACCAGGCCAACGTGAAAATGTTCGGCCTGAACGCCGGCGCCAGCTATGGGCCGTTGGCGAGTACCCATCACAGCATTGACGATATTTCGGTAATGCGCGGGTTTGGCAATGTGCAGATTTTCGCCCCGGCCGATGCGCTTGAGTGCCGGCAGATCGTCGATTACGCGCTGCGCTACAAAGGCCCGGTGTATATCCGCCTTGACGGTAAAGCCTTGCCCGACGTGCACAGTGGCGACTACCAATTCGCCCCCGGCCAAGTCGACATCCTGCGCCAGGGCGCGGACGTGAGCATCGTCGCGCTGGGCTCGGTGGTGCACGAAGCAGTGGACGCCGCCGCGTTGCTGGCGGAGCAGGGCATTCAGGCGCAGGTGATCAACCTGTCCTCAATCCGTCCGTTGCAGCGGGACGTGTTGCTGAGTGCGCTCAGGGGTACGCGCGCGGTGATCACGGTGGAAGAACACAATATCAATGGCGGCGTCGGCAGCCTGGTTGCCGAAGTGCTGGCCGAAGCCGGACTGGGCATTGCCTTGACCCGCCTGGGCATCGGCGATGGCGAATACGCCGCTGCCGGTGCGCGCGAACCGACGCGCGCCTTGCATAACATCGACGCGGCTGGGATTGTGGCGGCTGCCACTCGGTTGCGGTGAATACGATGACAGACAATACGCCGCTGATCCTGGCGATAGACGAAGGCACCAGCAACGCCAAGGCGGTGCTGGTCAACGAACTCGGGCAGGTGATCGCCCGGGGTTCGCGGCCGCTGAGCATCAGCCACCCCCAGGCTGGGTTTTCCGAGCAGGACCCGTTGCTGATCTGGCACAGCACCCTGGCGGCCATCGAGGAATGCCTGGCCCAGGTGGATCGTCCGATCACCGCGTTGGCCATCAGCAACCAGCGTGAATCGGTGGTGGCCTGGGACCGGCGCACCGGCGAGCCGTTGTCGCCGTGCATCAGCTGGCAGTGCCGACGCTCCACGGCGTTGTGTACGCAACTGCATGAGCAGGGCCACGAGGCCGTGATTCTGGAGAAGACCGGTCTCGCGCTTGACCCGATGTTTTCCGCCGGTAAATTGCGCTGGATTCTCGATAACCTCGACCACGGCCATGCCCGTGCCGCCGTCGGTGAAATCTGCCTGGGCACGGTCGACAGCTGGCTGCTGTGGAAACTCAGCGGCGGCCAGGTATTTGCCACCGACTATTCCAACGCCGCGCGTACCCAACTGTTCAACCTGCACACCTGTGCCTGGGACCCTGAGCTGTTGGATCTGTTTGCGATTCCCTTGGCGGCACTCGCACCGATCCAGCCAAGCGCCGGGTTCTTTGCCGCAACCGTCGCGGTCGGCGGGCTGCCTGCGGGCATCCCGGTGATGTCGATGATCGGCGACTCCCATGCGGCGCTGTACGGGCAGGGTGGGTTTGCACCTGGGCTGGTCAAAGCCACCCTCGGCACCGGGTCGTCCCTGATGACCCCCATGAGCGGCGCGATTGCCTCCACCCATGGCCTCTCGACCACCCTGGCCTGGCATGACGGCAGCGCACCGACGTTCGGCATGGAAGGCAATATCGTCCACACCGGCGCCGCGGTGCAGTGGGCCTCGCGACTGGTGGCCGGGGAATCCCTCGACGCCCTGACCGAACAGGCCGCGCAACTGCCCGACAATGGCGGCGTGTACTTCGTGCCGGCGCTGTCCGGGCTCGGCGCACCGCACTGGAAAGCCGACGCGCGCGGCCTGATCTGCGGCCTGACCGAAGCCACCTCCGGCGCGCACATCCTGCGCGCGTCGCTGGAGTCCATCGGCTATCAGATTCGCGATGTGTTCGAGGCCATGCAGCAAGACATCGGCAGCCGGCTCAAGGAACTGTGGGTGGACGGCGGCGCCACGCGTAACCGCTGGCTGATGCAGTTTCTCGCCGACCTGCTGCAACGCCCGGTGGTGCGCAGCCTGTCGCCGGAAGTCTCGGCGTTGGGCGCGGCGCACCTGGCCGGGCGCGCATTGGGGATATGGGCGAGTGATGAAGCGCTGGGGCAGCTGGAGCGCCAGCGCGAGCGGTTTGAGCCGCAGGCTGATCCGGCGATGGCGGGGCGGTATGCAGAATGGAAAAAGGCCCTGAACCGAACACTTCTTTAATGACCTGTGAGGTCCAAAAACTGTGGGAGCAGGCAAGCCTGCTCCCACAGTTGACCGCGTTGTGCCGGTTATTTCGTCAGGGCTTCCAGGTCTGCACATCCTTGGCATCCACGGCCTTGGGCAACAATCCCGCCTTGAAGAACGCGTCGGCAATCTTCTGCTGCTCACCCAACTGATCGATCGTCACCGGCTGCACCTGATAGCTGCGGTGTGCGTTCGCTGCTTCCACGGTGGCCACATCCAGGTTGCCCCACAGCGGGCCGAGCACTTTGGCCGCGTCCTGCGGATTGGTTTTCACCCACTTGCCAGCCTTCTCCAACTGCTCATACACCACCTTCAGCACTTCAGGATGGGCCTTGGCGTACGGTGTGCCGGTCAGGTAATAGCGCTTGTAACTCGCCAGCCCGGCGCCGTCGGCCAGGGTGCGGGTCGGCAGTTGGCGTTGCACGCTGGTGAGGAAGGGTTCCCAGGTGACCCAGGCATCCACCTTGTTGTTCTCGAACGCCGCGCGCCCATCCGCCGGGGACAGGTAGGCCGGTTCGATATCGGAGAAGGCCAGGCCGGCTTTGGCCAACGCCGCGATCAGCAAATAGTGGGTGCCGGCCGCCTTGGTCACCGCGATTTTCTTGCCTTTCAAATCCGCCAGTTGCTGGATCGGCGAGTCTTTGCGCACCACGATCGCCTGGGCTGAAGGCGAGGGCGCTTCCTGGGCGAAGTAGGTGAGTTTGGCCTGGGCCGCCTGGGCGAAGATCGGCACGGTGTCGGCCACGTCGGCGCTGATGTCGACGTTGCCGACGTTAAGCGCTTCCAGCAGCGGCAGGCCGCTGGGGAACTCGTGCCAGCTCACATCGATGTTGTCGGCCTTGAGGGCTTGTTCCAGGGTGCCCTGGGTTTTCAGCAGGGTGATCAGGGTCGAGGATTTCTGGTAGCCGATACGAACGGTTTGCTGGGCTTCGGCACTGACGGCAACCGAAAAGGCCAGCAAGCCCAGGACGGCGGCGAGGGGACGGCGAATGGACATGGCGAGCTCGATCTTCAACGAAATATGGCCAAGCTTAAGGTTCTAAAAACCGTTCGATAAATACTCTTTCGGTCTTAGCTTAGGGCGCTTTTGCTCGCTTCCTGTCCATCGGGCATAACCATAGAATTATATGGTTCTTTCATAAAAGTCAGTCATTAATATAATCAAAATCGAATTTTTGACGCGGTAATCTTTCAAGGCCACGTCCCACCACAGCGTTAAAACAAGACATCATTCAAAAGGGATATTGTGCATGGCCACTTTCGATCACCTGACCCGTCGCCGCCTGCTCGGCATGGCCGGTCTGACCCTGGCGGGCCTGTCGTTGCCGCGCCTGCTTCTGGCCGCCGACGAACACGCCGGCCATAACCTGCCGCAGGAACCTGCCGGCACCGGTGATTTCATCCGCCTGGATGCGCCGCGCAAGTTGAAACTGGCGGTCAACCTTAACGCCGTGTGCCTGGCACCGGTGGTGATCGCCCACGGCCAGGGCTTTTTCACTAAGCACAACCTGGACGTGGAACTGGTCAACTTCGGCAACTCCACCGAAGTGCTGCTGGAGGCCATTGCCACCGGCAAGGCCGATGCGGGCGTGGGCATGGCGCTACGCTGGCTCAAGGCGCTGGAGCAGGGTTTCGACGTGAAGCTCACCGCCGGCACCCATGGCGGTTGCCTGCGGTTGCTCAGTGCGGTGAATGGCGGCGTGACCCAGCTCGAAGACCTCAAGGGCAAGGCCATCGGCGTGACCGACATGGCCAGCCCGGACCGCAATTTCTTCTCGATCCTGCTGAAAAAACATGGCGTCGATCCGGTGCGCGACGTGGAATGGCGCCTGTACCCGGCCGACCTGCTCGGCACCGCGCTGGAGCGTGGCGAAGTGCAGGCGGTCAGCGGCAGTGACCCGTTCATGTACCGCCTGATCAAGTCCGGCGTGGCGCGGGAGCTGTCCACCAATCTGGTGGAGGAATACGCCAACCTCAGCTGCTGCGTGGTGGGTGTCACCGGCAAACTGGTGCGCGAAGACAAGCGCGTGGCGGCGGCGCTGACCCAGGCGATTCTCGAAGCTCACGACTATTCCGTGCAGCACCCGGAGGCTGTTGCCAAAGGCTTCCAGGCTTATGCGCTGAACACCTCCACCGAAGAAGTGCAGGCGATCCTCCACGACCACACCCACGGCCACCATGCCGTCGGCGCGGCGCTGACGCAGGAAATCACCACCTACGTCACCGATTTGAAAACCGTGGAAGTGATCAGCAAAGGCACCGATCCGGTGGCGTTCGCCAAGGAGATTACCGCCGATGTCTTCAACTGACGCGACCACCCTCAACGCGCCGGTGGCCCTCAGGGTCGGTTGGCAGCCTGCAGCCGTGGTGGCGGCCTGGGTCGCCGTCGCGCTGTTGATCAGCTTCTGGCCCAACGCGACACGCAACTGGCCACTGACCCAAGGCCTGGCCAATCTTTGCGTGGGCGTGGCGGCGTTGTTCATCGTGCTGAGCCTGGCGGGCAGCAAGCTCGCAAGACTCGGGCTGCGCCTGCGCAATGCGGCGCCCTGGTTGATCGCCTTGCCAGTGCTGCTGGGCATCTGGGAGTTGCTCACCGCCAAACTGGCGCTGTTGCCGGTGCCGTTTTTTGCACCGCCCCAGGCGTTGCTCGCGGTGTACATCGAAGACTACGCGCGCCTTGCCGACAGCTTGCTGCATTCGGCCTTGCTGCTCGGCTCGGGCGTAGCCTTGGGCGCGGCTACCGGGTTCGTCGCAGGCGTGGCCATCGGTTGGTCCACGCGCATCGGCTATTGGCTGCACCCGGTACTGCGCATTCTCGGCCCGGTGCCGTCGACGGCGTTGTTGCCGCTGTGTTTTTTCCTGTTTCCCAGCAGTTGGAGCGCCAGCGTGTTCCTGATTGCCCTGGCCACCTGGTTTCCGGTTACGGTGCTGACCTGGTCCGGTGTGGCCAGCGTCGACAAAGCCTACTACGACGTGGCCCGCACCTTGGGCGCGAGGCAAGGTTTCCTGATTTTCAAAGTGGCGATTCCTGCCGCGTTGCCCCACGTGTTCGTCGGCCTGTTCATGGGCCTGGGCGCGTCGTTTTCGACCCTGGTGGTGGCGGAAATGATGGGGGTCAAATCCGGTATCGGCTGGTACTTGCAATGGGCCCAGGGTTGGGCCGCCTACGCGAATATGTACGCGGCCCTGCTGATCATGGCGCTGGCGTGTTCGGGGTTGATCAGCGGGCTGTTCCTGGTGCGTGATCGCTTGCTGGCCTGGCAAAAAGGAGCGATGAAATGGTAGCCCTGGCACACGCGGCATCGGCGCCTGAGGGCTTGGCGTTGCGCATCGAAAACCTGAGCCATGGCTTTGCCCTGGACGGCCAGCACCTGCCGGTGCTGGAGCAGGTTTCGCTGGACGTGGCGCCGGGCGAGTTCGTGGCGCTGCTCGGGCCTTCCGGTTGCGGCAAATCCACCTTGTTGCGCTTGGTGGCCGGGCTGGAACCGGCGGATTCCGGCAGGCTGTTGGCCGACGGCGAGCCCATCCTCGGCCCGGACCCGAGCCGTGTGGTGGTGTTCCAGGACCCGACCCTGTACCCCTGGCGCCGCGTGTGGGACAACGTCGCTATCGGCCTGGAAGCCCAAGGCCTGCTCAAGACCCATTCAGCCAAGGTCGATGAGGCGCTGGAAAAAGTCGGCCTCAGCCAGTTTGCCCGCGCCTATCCCCGGCAATTGTCGGGCGGCATGGCGCAACGGGTCGCGCTGGCTCGCGCGCTGGTCAACCAGCCCCGGCTGCTGATCCTCGACGAGCCCCTGGGCAAACTCGACTCGCTGACCCGTATCACCATGCAAAAGGAGCTGATCGACCTGTGGCAGCGCCAGGGTTACACGGCGCTGCTGGTGACTCACGATGTGGAAGAGGCGTTGCTGCTGGCCAACCGGGTGATTGTGTTCAGCGACCGCCCGGCTGAAATCCAGGCGCAACTGACCATTGACCGGCCATACCCGCGCCACCGCGATGACCCCTATCTGGTCGACCTGCGCCGTCAGATCCTGGGCCTGCTGGGGCTGGGAGAAAACTGGTAGTCAGTGGGCATCTTTCAGCGCGATGGTCTGGCTGGTCGCGCTTAAATGGCCGGCGCGTTCCGCCAGGTAACGCGCCGGCGGCTGGCCCACCGCCTTGCGGAACATGGTGATAAAACCGCTGGCGTTTTCATAGCCCAGGTCCAGCGCCACGGTCTGCACGCTTTGGCCCTTGGCCAGGCGCTGCAACGACAGAATCACATGCAGCTGGCGGCGCCAGCGGCCAAAACTCAAGCCCAGTTCCTCCAGCAACAGCCGTGTCATGCTGCGTTCGCTCATGCCGATGCGCATTGCCCATTGGCTGAGGCTGGCCTTGTCGGCTGGCTGGGCCAGCAGGCTGTCGGCCAGGCGCCGCAGGCGTGGGTCCTGGGGCATGGGCAGGTGCAGCGCTTCGATGGGGGCGGCGGCCAGTTCATCCAGCAAGGTGTTGATCAGGCGTCCCTGGGCGCCGCCTTCGTCATACAGCTGGGGGAAACTCACGGCCTTGCCGATCAGCTCGTGCAGCAGGCCCGACACCGCCAGGGTGCAGCATTGCGGGGGCAGGGCGCTCGCGGCATCGGGGTCGATCAGCAGGCAGTAGACCTCGGCTTCGCCAGCGCCGCGCGCCGCGTGCGAGGTGCCGCCGGGAATCCACAGCGCACATTGCGGTGGCACGATCCAGATACCCGCTTCGATCTCACAGTGGATAACCCCGCGCAGGGTATACATCAACTGGCCTTTGCGATGCGCATGCTGGGCATGCTCCCAGGTGTCCGAGGTGCTGGTGGCGCCCACAGCCACCACGGCGCGCGGGAACACGTCAGCATCCTTGGCCATCAGCGGGTCATGCACATCCAGGCGGTGGTGTTTCATGGTGCGATCACAGGTTGGCTGAATTGCGAAACAGTCTGGCTATTCTGTGCAATGCCGTCCAGCGCCGCGCTCACTATAGTGAGAGTCACTCTCATCAAGGAGCTTTGCCATGCGACTCGACAGCACAACTTTCCCGGTGGTCAAAATCGTCTTCGACGCCCCCAACGAGGGTGGGACGGAGGACGCCTACCGGGTCTTCGAAGCATTACTGGCGAGGGAGCAAGCCTTTGTGTTGCTGCACGAAAAGTCTGTAGATGAAAACAACCACGCGCACTCCCACGAGGAACGCAAGCAGGCGTCGATCTGGATGAAAAAGAACAAGCAGGCGTTGCGTGCGTTCGTCAAAGGCATGATTCAGGTGGAACCCAGTGCCGCGCAACGCCTGGCCCTCAAGCCGTTTGCGCTGATGTTCGGCAAAGCCTGGGGCTACCCGCTGCTGGTGGTGGAATCCAAGGACCAGGCCTGGGCGCTGGCGCGGGATGTGCTGGATGAGCGGGTGTCGGATGTGGCGCATTTTTGACGTGCACGCAGTAAAAAAAGTAGCAACGGGCTTGCTCGCGAATACGGTGGATCGGTGCCTATATTTTTGACTGACACACCGCATTCGCGAGCAAGCCCGCTCCCACATTTGTTCCGTGGTGACCCTTAGTCCACGCAAATCGCCCGGCCCAGCTGGCCTTTTTCCACCGTCGCCGAGCAGCCGAAGTGGCCGTTATCCACCTGGCACGCGCCCGTCACCGGGCCGTTGCCGGACTGGGTAGTGACGCTGGTCTGACACTCGCCTTCACACTGGCTCGAATCGGTGCACGCCTTGCCCGCATCCTTGTAGGGCGTCACACACTTCCAGCTCTGCAGCTTGCCGACCTGCTTCATCGTACCGCCGCCGGCCAGGCAGACGGAGGCGGTGGAATCCTGCGCCGGCGGAGTGGTGGAACACGCCGATACCAGCAGTAAAGCGGCCAGGCCGATCATCAATTTCATGCAAAAGTCCTCGTGGAGTAAGCGCAACGGTGCAGTGTACGGGCATATGGACTACTTTGATTGACGAGCGATCCCTTCCCGGTACTTACCCATGCACAGCTTATGGAAGCGCTACATGGCGTTGCTGGAAAACGACCTGAGCACGCAGATCTTCGACAACGTGAAGAACCTGCTGGTGTGCGCGCTGTTATTCGCGGCGGGTACTAATACGCTGGTCGGTCAGCATGATTTATTTATCGGCGTGTTCGCGTCCAGCGTGGCCGGTTGGGGCCTGATTATCCTGTCGGCGGCATTGATGGTATTGAACGTCAGCGACGGCAT
The DNA here is from genome assembly GCF_049590575.1 of Pseudomonas sp. GTDB lineage: Bacteria > Pseudomonadota > Gammaproteobacteria > Pseudomonadales > Pseudomonadaceae > Aquipseudomonas. Next base: position 6,819 of record NZ_JBAWDE010000053.1, on the reverse strand, counting down.
TCGCCGGCTCGCCAAGCTGCGTTATCACCTGGCATTGCAGCTGCTGCTGATCCTGGCTTACCTGGTGATTGCCGAGCGCGTGGTGGAGATTGTGTGGGGCTTTCGGGCGCATTGAAGTATCCTCCGCGGCCCGCTTTCCACTGATTCAAACAAAGATGACCGGACAAGACATGCAGGCGCTTCTCGAGTCGATCCTCGACGAAGTCCGCCCACTGATCGGCCTCGGCAAAGTCGCCGACTACATCCCCGCACTGGCCGACGTGCCCGCCAACCAACTGGGCATCGCGGTATACGGCAACGACGGCGCGGCCTACTGCGCCGGCGACGCCGACACGTTGTTCTCGGTACAGAGCATCTCCAAGGTGTTCAGCCTGGTGCAGGCCATCGACCACGGCGGCGAAACCATCTGGGAGCGCCTGGGCCACGAGCCTTCGGGGCAGCCGTTCAACTCCATGGTGCAACTGGAATTCGAACGCGGCCGCCCGCGCAACCCGTTCATCAACGCCGGCGCGCTGGTGATCTGCGACATCAACCAATCACGCTTCGCCGTGCCGATCCTGTCGATGCGCGACTTCGTGCGACGCCTGTCGGGCAACCCGCAGATCCTGGTCAACAGCGTGGTCGCCGACTCCGAGGCGCAACACGGCGCCCGCAACGCGGCCATGGCCTACCTGATGAAATCCTTCGGCAACTTCCACAACGACGTGGACGCAGTGCTGCACAGCTACTTCAACTACTGCGCGTTGCAGATGAGCTGCCTGGACCTGGCTCGCGCGTTCAGCTTTCTGGCTAACGAGGGCGTGAGTGCCCACAGCGGTGAGCAGATTTTGACCGCGCGCCAGACCAAGCAAGTCAACTCGATCATGGCCACCAGCGGGCTGTATGACGAGGCGGGCAACTTTGCCTATCGCGTCGGCTTGCCGGGCAAGAGCGGGGTAGGCGGTGGGATCGTCGCGGTGGTGCCGGGGCAGTTTACGGTGTGCGTGTGGTCACCGGAGTTGAACGCAGCGGGTAACTCGCTGGCGGGGATGAAGGCGTTGGAGTTGTTGAGTGAGCGGATTGGGTGGTCGGTGTTTTGACTAATCAAGTTTAAATCGCCCCGCCAATTCGAGCGGGACGACCTATAACTGCGTTAACTTAACGTTTGTGGGGGGCGAAAGTTTGTTAGATCAACTGCCGTCAGCTAAGGCGCTTGCAAATTTCCATATTTCGTCAGTGGATCTATCCAACTCTACTAATATTTTTTCCACCCGCCCCTGAAATTTTCTCACCGGTTTATATATGATTTCACCACGGTCTTTACTGGTTTCTAAATAACCATTTCCTAATAGATAGCGAATGACTTGGCCAAGACTTTTCTTGTCGACGTGAGTTAGTCCTTTGGTTAACGTGTGTTCGAGTCGCCCATTTCCGGATTGCCGGTAAACTTTTATTAGGATGGATACGAGAATAGTCTGAGCCTTTGTTAGTCCCGAATTTTTGATTGCTGTCAATGTGTCGACTGACTCAAAGTGTTTTATTGAGCACTCCCTAATCCAGGAAGGGAGCCCAGTGCTAGAGGAAACGCCTGCCAAACTTTCAATATGGCAATTTTGAATGACCACGCCTGATGGATCTATTTTTCCCAAAGTTATAGATTCGAAGATGCCGTCAGAAAATTCAATGTTGCTAATGTTTCCTTCTTCAAAACTCAGGTCTCCGAAGTGAGGTTCGTTAAACTTTATACCGTTGAAGTCTAGCTCGTCGAGTTTTGCTTTGCTCAAGCCCGAGATGCTGTCAGATATGGAAATTTTGTTGGATTTATCTCTGTGTAGTGAGTTTTTTGCGTAGTTTATAAAGGCGCTTGCCGACTGGTTTTTGTTTATGTTGTAACCGAGAACGGAACTACCAAGGCTTTGAAGTGGGTTAAGCCATTTAAGATCAGCGATTTTTTGATCTCCAGATTGAACTTTTTCTGAGAGATCCAAAGCTCTCAGCCCGTCTAGAATGAAAGTATCGACAAAGTTTCGGTCACTAGTCTCCGAGCTTACCCGGCCTAAACCAGGTAATCTTTGTAGCATCACAGTCGATTGTTCGTTTGGATAGGAACCCGTTACCTCATGAAAAACATTGACCACTTCTGCTTCAGTTAATGGTCCGTAATTTTGTGATTTTTCTCTCGTAAGGCTTGATAGTCTTATAAGAACGCTCTTTACAGTTTCCGGGTCAAGTATTGCGTGTATCGTGGAATCTCTTTGGCACATAGCATCTATAAATTTGAACCAGAATCCTATTTCATCGCCATTTGACGATTCGAAGAGCGCTTTTACCTGCTCCGGAGTTAACGAAGCAATTGTTTTCAAAACTAATGGTTTCTTCGGGAGCCAATCTGGCAGTGAGACGCTTATCTTATTAATGTCTAAATAATGTGAAAATTCTTCGATGTTGAATTCGTCTTTGCATTTAGCTACTGTTGTGCTTTCTTTATTTAAACCTAGGGCAGAATACATTTCTTGGTCGCTGTTGAAGTAGTGATCTCTACCAGAAATCAAGCAGCCAGCACCGGTTTTGGATAGTAGGTCCTTTACGCCTTGCAATGCGTGCTTCCTAAGCATTTCAAGTGTCTTTTTATTTTCGCTCCACGGTCTAGATCCTATTTCATCGAAACCGTCGAGTAAAAAGCACAAGCGCTTACCGTTGTATGCTTTGATTACACTGTTTGTATCGTTCTCATTAATTCCTAGATGCATAAAGTGTCGGCGTATTATTTCTACAGCTGTTTCTAGACCCCAAGTCTCTTTTAGATCAATCGCAATTGGATATAAGAGGGTCTCAGCAGATTTTTTAGCGAGTATGTGAAATACTTCTCTAAAGCATCTGCTTTTCCCTGCACCATAATCACCTAATAACACTAGTTTTTCATTGTTGATTATTTTTTGTGCTATCTCTTGAGCGTTAATTTCACTTCCGTTCTGTAATTTGTAACCTACAGGGGTGTAAGCTGTGCTGTCATTTTCTCCCGTGACGGGATCTACCGCGCTGCCAAATTGTTTGCTTGATCTCAACGATTGATATGTTGGGAAGTCAAAAAACATTCTCCTAAAATCTTCAAAGGAAATTACCTCGATATGGTTTTCTTTTCCCGCATCTTTCATTCCTTGTGTAGGCAAAAAGTCACAAATTATATACGGTCTGATCATGATGTTTTTCATCATCATTGCCATTCGAATTGCTTGTATTTTCCCTACGTCTTCTCTGATTTTGTCTAAAGTTCTATTTTTGGTTATCTCTATTACGATTGTTTCAATTTCAGATATTTTTACGACGCAATCAAAATTTACTCCGCCAATTCTATCTGCGCCGGCAGGTCTGTTCCAAATATAACTGGCATATTGTCTTACGCTTTTTTCTACGTCTTCCCAACTGCTCATTTCGATCCTTGATTTGCAACTTTAGTTTAAGATTTTGTGCGTTGTTTAGTTTTGTTTTTTAATGATTTAAATTTGATTCGAAAGTGTGGCTCTAAGTTTTTGTTTTGATTTTAAGATCTGCTGATATGTGTGTTTTTTAACGGATTGCACGAGCAGCAAATGATGGCTTAAAGCTATCATTTCTATTTGGCTTATGTCTATAGAACGCTTCATCGTCATCGGTATTTCGGCGCGAATAAAATTTCACCAGAAACCGTGATGAGAAATATGCTGGTGCCATTGAGGACTACCAGATGTGGTTCGCCCACTGATCGACCAAGGCAAAGTCGCCGACTACATTCCCGCGCTGGCCGATGTGCCCGCCAACCAACTGTGCATCGCCGTATACGGCAACGACGGTTCGGCCTACTGCGCAGGCGACGCCGAGACCCTGTTCTCGGCGCAGAGCATTTCCAAGGTGTTCAGCCTGGTGCAGGCCATCGACCACGGCGGCGAAACCATCTGGGAGCGCTTGGGCCATGAGCCTTCGGGGCAGCCGTTCAATTCCATGGTGCAACTGGAATTCGAACGCGGCCGCCCGCGCAATCCCTTCATCAATGCCGGCGCGCTGGTGATCTGCGACATAAACCAATCACGCTTTTCCGTGCCGATTTTTTCGATGCGCGACTTTGTCCGGCGCTTGTCGGGCAACCCGCAGATCTTGGTCAACAGCGTGTTCCCCGATTCGGAGGCTCAACACGGTGCGAGCAATGCGGCCATGGCCTACCTGATGAAATCCTTCGGCAACTTCCACGACGATGTGGGCGCAGTGCTGCATAGCTACTTCAACTACTGCGCGCTGCAAATGAGCTGCCTGGACCTGGCCCGCGCCTTCAGCTTCCTCGCCAACGAGGGCGTAAGTGCCCACAGCGGTGAACAGGTGTTGAGCGCGCGGCAGACCAAGCAGGTTAACTCGATCATGGCCACCAGCGGGCTGTATGACGAGGCGGGCAATTTTGCCTATTGCGTGGGGTTGCCGGGCAAGAGCGGGGTAGGGGGCGGGATTGTTGCGGTGGTGCCGGGGCAGTTTACGGTGTGTGTTTGGTCGCTGGAGCTGAATGCGGCGGGGAACTCGCTAGCGGGGATGAAGGCGCTGGAGTTGTTGAGTGAGCGGATTGGGTGGTCGGTGTTTTGAGTGGGACTGAAGTTCAAAATTAATATGGAAGCATACTGATTAAATCTTTTAGGTAGTGTGAAATATTCTAGGAATGTTATAAGGTTTGCTCCTATTTTTTTGAGGGCGTAGTGGTAATATGCATTGTGATCTTGTTTGTGTTATACAGGTATTTCAGTGTTGAGTGATTGACGATCTGGGTGATGATAAAGCGACGTCACATACGATGAACGTCGCTTAACACATAAAGTGTTTATGTTTTTTGTTGGCGGCAAAACTCGCTACCATTGATATGGAGTAAAGGACTGTAGGTCGACCTCTGTAAAATTGAATCGCAAGTACTTGACTAGATCTTGGTAGTTCGATGTGAATTCGGCTTTTAGTTTGGATATTTCTTTTCGCACTTCGAAAGATTCTTTCAAAGCATACATTTCTCCCTTGTTGAAAGGCACAATATATGAAGTGCCTCTTGGGGTGGCTCCGCCATAGAAGCTGATGTAGCGACCTTCAGTAGTCTCAAGACCAGCAGTCAATATCGATGTCAGTGCGAAGTAGGAATGTTCGAATTTTGAAAATTGTTCCTCAAGTTGATTATCGAAAAAAGGCCGCGCATCGGGCAGGTCTATTGGGAATGCCTTAAGTATTTCGCCGGCGTCAAAAAAGGTTACATCAAAGCAGTCAGGCAAATCTTCATACTGTCCACGTATTTTAGTGAACGGCACATGTTTCATAAATGCACATAACGCACTAACATCTTTGCGTCTGTTAGGATTGCTTTCCAGTCGCTGATTCACCCATAATTCAAGCTCCAGTTTTTTGTTTTTTAACCAAGAAGTAGTAAACTTTTCAGGGTTCGCGTCAACAGCCCTATGATGGTTTCGACAGAGTAATATAAGGTTGTCGTAACTATTGATGTCGCCTTTGTAAACTTCTTCGCCTCTCGGTCCCTTTCCTCTTTTTGCAATGACGTGAGCCATCTCTGCAATGTTCTGATCTGTCAGTGAGATGTCGCAAACAGAGTCTAAAAATACACTTTCATAACCCGGGCAAATCGCACAGCGGCCCGCTGCTTTTCCGTATAACTCTTTGAGTGCTGGAGTCTTGATGGTCATTGGTTTTTTCCAGTCCTTGAAAATTAGTTTTGGTTTCGTTATTCATGTCTATTGCTTTCGAACCCAGGAAAGCACGTGATAGATATTGGATGATATCAAAGCGTCATCACTGATGCATCGGCTCTCGTTAATCTGCTTGCCAGAATGTGCGGGCTTATGAATCTGCATCGGGTGAGGGCAGAGGCGTTTTCTATACGTCGGAGGCGACGGTACTGATGGGGCTAATGAGATCTGAATTTTTTTTTGGATTTGAGATCGTTCCCAGGCTCTGCTTGGGGATGCCTCCTGTGACGCTCCGCCTCACCTTGCGCTGGGCTTGAGTACAGGGTTAAGAGTGGGACGCAGAGCGCCCGGGGCGTCATTCCCACGCGGAGCGTGGGAATGCTCAACGAACAATCTCAAGCGGCTGGATGGGATTCGTCTAACGCCTTGTCCACCAGCAGTTGTACACCTTCGAGCATACGGCAGATACCCAGTACGACGTTGCGCTGGGCGCCATCAATTTCAAAGGCCATGTGGTTGGCGATATCGCAGATGGACGCTAGGTCCTGCGATGCGTTAACCAGCAAGGTTTCGGTGCCTAGGTCGGCGCGCACCGTGAAAAGCCCGTCGCTGGGTTCAGGTATGGGTTTACCGGGGTTGAGGTAGTGGTTGATCGCGCGGTAGGCCACTTCGTGCAGCGTGCTAGTGTCGAAGTCTTGATAGCCTGGGGGGTTGGGGCTGTCTTTAATCATGGTGAAGATCCTAAGATTAAGTGGAGCCGCCAACATTCGCGGTCAAGCGAAGAGGGTGGCAGCTGTACGCGGGTTGACCGACCGGCAATCAAAGGAAATCCGGCATACCCGAAGGTATCCCGCGTACAGCCGCCGCGACACGATACCTCAAGCGTAAAGAAAACGCCGAATAGGTTTTGGCCGTAGCGGTCCTTCAATTAATCGGACGGTCAAGTCCGGTCGCTCAGTGGGTAGCGACGGCCCAGAGATTAATCAGCGTACTTCCGACCGACAACCTGAAACAGTCGTGGGAAAGCTCCGAGAGTCCCGGGCAAAGTGCTATCTGTGTGGGAGGGGGCTTGCCCCCGATTGCAGTGTGTCAGTCAAAGATGTATCACTGACACTGCCTCATCGGGGGCAAGCCCCCTCCC
>NZ_JBAWDE010000052.1:0-8894 GCF_049590575.1 Pseudomonas sp. | reverse complement strand
GGTGAGCGGGCAAGCCCGCTCACCACAGGTTCACGATTGCCCTTGAAAACGCTTCAGTGAAAACGACGACAGATCCAGCTCGCTCTCACCGTGCATGCACCACTGCGCAAACGCTTCACCCAGCGCTGCCGAATGCTTGAAGCCATGACCGGAGCACGGTGACACCACCAGCGTGTGCTGCAGCGTAGGGTGCTGGTCGATGATGAAGTGATGGTCCGGCGTGACGGTGTAGGCACACACCGCCGACTTGACAACCTGCGCCGTCACCCCGGCAATACGGCCCTGCACCTGCTGTTCGTACATCTCACGTTCCTGCGCGGGCGAGATTGTGCGGTCCAGCGTTTCAGGCGTGGAGGTGGTGTGGTATTGCGCCGTGGCGATCTTCAGGCTGCCTTCGCCGGGCAGCGCCGGGAAACCATAGCTGGCATCCCCTTCGTCTTTACCGTGAGTGAGGATGTAGGTCGGCGATTTGCCCACCAGGTCGGCTTCAGGTTCCAGCGCGAACCAGAACAGCTGTTGTCGATAAACGCTGAGCAAGCGATCAAACGGTGCCCCGAGCAACCCACCGGCCCAGTTGCCCGCACTCACCACCAGCTTGTCGGCCTGCAAGGTGCGCTGGTCGGTGGTGACCGTGACCCCGTGTTCGTCGGAGCGAATATCTGTAACGGTCTCGCCCTTGTACAGCGTGGCGCCGAGCTGCGCGGCCAGCCTGAGCTGAACTTCAATGCAGCGCTCAGGCCGCACAAAACCGCCGCCCGGTTCGTAGTAGCCGATCGCGTTATCTGCCACCTGGGCAAACTGCGGGAAACGCTGACGAATCTGCGCGGCATCCAGCACTTCGTGCTCAATGCCGTAGGTGTGCGCCAGGCCGAGGGTGCGCACGGTGAAGTCGGCCGCATCGCTGGGGTCGAAATCGTCGTAGTCGCTCAGCACCAGCAACCCCGACTGTTCGAACAACGCCTGCCCCGACGCCGCTTCAAGCTCACGCCAGATGCGGTGCGAATTGCGCACGATGGGCACGTACTGCGCCCCTTCACCCACCGACAACCGCGTGATGCGCGTGTCGCCATGGCTGGAGCCAAAGGTGTGGGGCGGGTGATGGCGGTCGATACCGGCCACGTTCACCCCGGCTTTCGCCAGTTGGTACACCGTGGCGGCACCCATGGCGCCCAGGCCGATGACCAGCGATTCATAACGTTCCATCGTAGGTACTCGCTTTAGAAGCTCAAGTTGAAGGAAGGTCGCTCAGCGCACCACGTCCAGCGCCGTGTATTCATTCACATAGTGCGTTTGGCTTGAGGTCGACTCCAGCGTCAGCGCGACGCCCAGGTCCTCGATAAAGGCGCGACGGGTCGTGTAGTCGCCCTGGTCGCATTCCAACTGGACGGCATCGCCGGTCAACGTGGCAAATACCTGGCGGGCCGGGAAGCGCTCGCCGACCTTGCAGGTCAACGACGTTTCGACCGCTGTGTCGGTCGGTTTGACCGGCACATTCGCCATCTGCAAGCGAGCCGTCAGAGTTTGGCCTGGCGCCCAGCTGGCCGGCACGTTCAGCTCGGCTTCACGGGTTTGCAGCACGCGGCCATCGCCCACCCCGTTCATTTTGGATTTCAACTGGAACAGGTCCGCCTGCGTCAGACGGTCGACGTTGAAGGTGTTGCCGTAGACCTCGTTCTTGCGCAGCAAGCCACCCTGGGCCGTAAACGTGACCGACACCGGGCTGTCCTTGCTGCCATTGCCCTTCTTCGACAGGTAGGTGTAGCTCAGCGTCTTGAACTTGGGCTGCATTAACGGCGAGTCGAGGCGCTGCAGCACGCCGGCCGGCACTTCGACGTCATCGATGGTGGTTTCGACGACGGTGCGCGGGTAATCCACCGGCGCGATGTCTGGGCGTACCCGCGCCAGCAGGGCGGCGGTGACCCCGCCCTGTATCGAACAACTGACCCGCGATTGTGTGCCTTGCTTGCCTTCCGGCTCGATGATCAGCACCCGTTCCACATGCCGCGTGCCCGGCGCTTTGCCCGGCTGCGGCTTGATCGCCTGCCAATGATCGCCGACCAGGAGTTCACTGCGCGTGTATTCGCCTTTGCCTTTGTACAGCAGCTCGGGTTGTTCCAGCATCGGCGCGAGGCGCCGGGCGACCTCGTCGATACCGCCGTCCACGATAAAGCCCCAGTAATAGTAGAGCCCCAACGGGCCCAGGTCGGTGACCTCGTCGTTGTACGTCAACAGTTTCAAACCGCCGATGGAAGGCGCGCTGACGGGTACGGCGTTGGCCTTACGGTCGGCGCGGTTTTGTACGGCGATCCAACTGAAGTCTTTTTGCTGCTGGAGCGGCGCATAGGCCCGCCAGACGTCACGGTGCGTGTTCAGGCTGGTGAAGAACCTCGCATCGCAGCGGGTGAAGGCGCTGAGCGTGTCGGCCAGGGCGGCGTCCTCGGCGTGGGCGAGCGAAGGCAGCAGCAGGGCAGAAGCAAGGACGAGGGCGGACGCAGGCAGCTTCATTCAGCGGGATTTCCGTATCAAGGCGGGAGGCGGCCATTATCCCGAAATCGAGCGCCAGCTCTAGCGTTAATCTTCAGGTAAAAGCTGATCAACGGTGGGAGCCGTCGAGCCCCGACGAGGTCGCGAAGGGGGCGACGCGGTGCAGCGCCAGACCAAAGCGCCCGTATCAACCCAGGCGTAAGCCCCAGTCGCCACCGTGCTGCGCCCGGCAAGCCTCCTCAGAGTCAAAGCGTACACAGCGGTCCAGGCGCACGGCGCCGACCTCGGCCTCATTCAGCGCAGCAGCGGTCAGCTCACGCATGCGTTCGTCCGCGCCGCTGGACAGGGCCAGGTCTTTATTCATACGCGTGTCAAACACCCAAATCACCCTCAGGCTTTGCGCGAAGGCGTTGTAGTCGACAGTGTGGGTCAGCCACTCAAAACCCTGGATTTCAGCTTTGGCGGTTTCGCAGGCGTCGGTCAGGGTGGCCACGAGGCGGCGTTCGAGGTGGGCGGATTCGCGCTTGGAAAGGGGCATGGTGACTCGGAGCGGATTCAAGTTCGGTGTGTATAGGCACATCTATACACGATAAGCATTGAAAATAAATCCGCGCCCGTTATTCCTTTGGTCAGCTCGGCTGAGCCACCAGGTTGTTACTGACGTTACGGCCCAGCACCAGCACCGTCACAAACCCGCAGCCCACCAGGGCCGTGGCCAGGCTCAACAGCACCGCGCTGCCCATCTGGTCGACGATCTGCCCGCCAAAGAACGAGCCCAAGGCAATAATCACCTGGAACAGGGCGACGAACAGCGGCATGCCGCGCTCAACGTCCTTGGGCGCCACCACGAACATCCAGATACTCGCGCACGCCGGGAACGCGCCAAACGCGAAGCCCCACAGTGCGATCAGCATCGCTGCGCCGGTCATGCCGGTGGCGAAGTAGGGGAACAGCGCGGTGCTGGTGCCGATCATCAGCGCAACCAGCAGCAGGGTGTGACGCACGCTGCGGTTGGCGGCGAACCCGGCAAACACATTACCCATCACGCCCGCCACGCCATACAGCAACAGCAGCGAGCCAATGGTTGGCCCGTCGAAACCGGAACTCTGTTTGAAGAACGGCGCGACATAGGTGTACGCAGCGAAGTGCGCCAGGCCGATCAGCAAGACTGCGATCAACCCCACCCGTGCTTGCGGGTTGATGAACAAGGCCGGCAGGTCCCGGATCTGGATCGCCTTCTCCGGCGTGAGTTTCGGCAGCAGGAACACCTGCGCGAGCAGCACCGGGATGCCCACCAGCGCGGTGACCAGGAAGGTCATGCGCCAGCCCATCAGGCCACTCAGCCAAGTGCCGACGGGCACGCCGAGCACGGTGGCCAGGGTCACGCCCATCATGATGATCGAGGTGGCCTTTGCCACGCCGACGCCCTTGGGCGCCAGCCGCCCGCTGAGCGCAATGGCGGTCGCCCAGAACCCGCCGATGCTGATGCCCAGCAACACGCGGCCAAATAAAAGCAGGCTGAAGTCGGTGGCGTAGGCGACTACCGAGTTGGCGATGATCATGATCAGCGTCAGGCCGATCAGCAGATAACGCCGGTCCATCGCGCCGATGCCCACCGACAGCAAGGGCGCGGCGAGCGCAGCCATAATGCCCGGAAGCGTCACCATCAGCCCGGCGTGGCCGGCACTGATGCCGAGGTCACTGGCCACATCGTTGAGCACGCCCACCGGCAGAAACTCACTGGTCACCAGGGCGAACGCACCTACGGCGACCGAGAGAATCGCCAACCACTGCTGTTTGACGCTTTGTTGATTATGTTCGGGGAGGCCGCTGGGGGCCTGGCTCGCGCTTGGCATGGTGTCGGGTTCCATAGGGGAGTTTCGCCTGCAGGCAGGCGAGGGGAGCGGGGAGAAAGTGGGGCGATTATAGGAGGCGAGTTTGATGATGAAATAGACGGGCAGTTCGATAGTAATCATCAGTGGGATCGATGCGACACATTGGGTTGGGCGACAGCGTAGGCGTGATATCCGCTTCTCAGGGGCTGGGATGTCACTTCAGGCAAACGGTAGTGGCCCCGGGAATTTGCCGATGGGAACCCAATGGGTAATAAGCCCCGTATCCGCTTTCCAGTGATGCAAGAGCAAGGCAGGTGGCTCGAGGTACGACGCCTCTGTCGCGTTCGCATCGAGTGCCAGGCCGATCGCGGTGGTGGTGCTCGGCGCTGTACACAGTAGCGAGCCACCAAAGCGTAACTGCATGGAGCGGTGAATGTGCCCACACACCACACGTTCAATCGCCGGGTAGCGCAGCACCGTCTCGCGAAGCCGATCTGCGTTGTGGCAGGCATACGTGTCAATGTAGGGGATGCCGCTGAGGAACGGCGGTTGGTGCAGCATGATAAGCGTGGGCCGCTCGGGCTGCTCGGCGAGCGCTGTATTGAGCCAGGCCTGTGCCGCCTCGGTCATGTCGCCATGATGTTCGCCCGGAACGGTGACGTCCACGGCAATGATGCGCACCGGCCCCAGATCCTCGGCGATGAAGTGCAGGGGCCCTTCGCCTGAGGTGTGTGGTTGCGCAAACGTCGAGCGAAACAGGGCACGATCATCATGATTGCCGGGAATCATCAGCAACGGTTGCTGGATGTCGGCCAGCAACGCGCGGGCCATCGCATATTCTTCCGGCGAGCCCTCATCCACCACGTCGCCGGTAATGATCACCACATCGGGGCGCGGCCAGAGCGTATTCAGGTGCTCGATGGCTTGCCTGCACATCGTGTTTGAATCTACCAACCCCTGGTAGAGCACGCCGCGTGGCCTGATGTGTAGATCTGAAAGATGAGCAATCAGCACGGTGAGTTCTCCCTGAAAAAACGTGGTGGCCGGCGGTTGCCACCTAAAGTGTCATGGGGGAGGGCGTTCGGCTAGTGCCGACTGCTACGCGGCGTGCTGATGCGACATTTGCTCATGCTGACGTGCGCAGATTATCAATCGCTGCAGGAATGCTTGAGCCAGAGGCCGCAATCTTCGAGCGGCGGGCTGCGCGGGCGTGAAACGGCTGGGGGAATACTCGCCCAGCCGATCCGCAACGAACGTCGACGACGAACTGCTTCCTAGAAGTTGTAGCGGGCAGTCAGCTTGACGTTACGTGGGTCGCCATAGATGTCGTAGGGCTCATAGGCGCCATTGGCGATGCTGGTGTAGTAGGTACGGTCGAACAGGTTGTTGACGTTGAGCTGCAGATCCAGTTGCTCGGTGGCCTTGTAGCCTGCCACCAGGCCGACAGTGGTGTACGAGCCCTGCTGGTTTTTCCAGGCGGTGGCACCCGTGCCCCCTGCAGTGCGGATTTTGCTCTGCTGGTAGACGTCACCGCCCACGCGCCAGCGCTGCAGGTTGCCGGGCAGGGTGTAGATCGTGGAGAGCTTGAACAGTTGACGCGGCAGTCGACGGTTGAAGTCCTGGCCTTCCAGGGATTCGGTGGCGTCGTTGACATATTTCGTCTGGGTGTAGGTGTACCCGGCAGCCATTTGCCAGTTTTCGGTCAGGGCGCCCTGGATTTCAAGGTCGATACCCCGGCTGCGTACCAGGCCGGAAGCCTCGTAGCACGAGCTGATGGCGGTTGTACCGCAGCCAAAGACATCAGGCATTTCCTGGGCACGGTTTTTCTGATCGATCTGGAAAATAGCCGCGCTGGCGTTCAGTGCGCCATCGAAGTATTCGCCCTTGATGCCCACCTCGTAGTTCTCACCCACGATAGGGGTGACCACTTGGCCGCCGACGCCTTTTTCGGTCTGCGGCTTGAAGATATCGGTGTAGCTGACATAGACCGAGTGATTGGCGTCCAGGTCATAAACCAGGCCGGCATAGCGCGTCAGGTTGCGCGTGACCTTGTAGCTGCTTTCAGGGGTCGCCCGGCTTTCGAATTCGTACCAGTCCAAACGGCCGCCGAGTATCAGCGACAGAGGCTCGGTCAAGCGCAGGCGGGTACTGGCGTAGAAGCTGTCCTGAGTAGTGGTCTCGAGTCGGCCATCGGGGCCCTTGACGATATTCGGCTTGGTATGGCCGCGTGGGCTCCATGCGAACAGGTCGACGTTGCTGTCGATGAACCTCTCCCAGAGCTTGCCGGTACGATAATCCAGCTGGCGTTTGCTCACGCCCACGGTGAAGTCATGTTCCTGACCCAGTAGCTGGAAGGGGCCGCTGAGGGCTAGGTCGTAGCCTTTTTCCTTCTGCTCCATGGCTTGCGTCCATAGATAGTGGCGGTTGTATCCCCATATGGAAGAGGCCAGCACGTCGGTGTTGGTCGTCGACTGCATGGCGGCCATGCGCAGTTTCCAGTCGTTGGCGAAGCCATGCTCCAGGGTCGCGAAGTAACCGGTGGTGCGGTTGTCCATGTATTCGTAGTCATGCCCCAGGAACGTGTCGCGTGGCAGCCCAAGGTGACCACCGCCACGGGCCATGGGCAAGCCGCCCCAGACGTAGTTGGTGTAGTCCTTCTGGCGGTAGGCGCCGAGCGTCAGGGTGGTGGTATCGCTGAGGTCGGCGTCGACTACGCCGTAGTAGAGGTCGGCGTCACTCTCGACCGACTCGCGGAAACTTTTGGAATCCTGGCGCGAGAGCACCGTACGGGCGCGCAAGGTACCGCTTTCATTGAGCGGGCCGCCGACGTCCAGCGTGCTGCTGTAATCGTCCCAGCTGCCGGCGCTGCCGGTGAGCGTGGCCTGGAATTTTTGCGTCGGGCGCTTGCGCACCAGGTTGATGGCACCCGCTGGGCTGCCGGCACCCTGGGCCAGGCCCGTGGCGCCGCGAACGATCTCGACCCGGTCATACATGGCCAGGTTGGCATCGCTGCTGGGAATGTAGGTGAGGAAGCTGGTGGGAAAACCGTCGTACATGATGGTGTCAACGTCGAAACCACGCGCACTGAACGTGGGGCGCCCAGCGCCGCCGGAGTTGTTCAGATAAATGCCGGGCGCACTTTGGGCCACATCGCTGATGGTGGTCATGGCCTTGTCGTCCATGCGCTTGCGCGTGACCACGCTGACCGACTGCGGCGTCTCGCGCAGGGTCAAAGGCAATTTGGTGGCGGTCTGCATCGACCCGGTGGTGTAGGAGCCGCTGTTCTCGGTGGTCTCCGTCAGGGCCTGCCCGGTAATGCTGGTGGAGGCCAGCTCCAGGCTTGAGCCGGCAACCTGCGGTGTCAGCAGGTAGAGGCCGTTACCCTGAGGGGCAGCTTGCAGGCCGGTGCCCTTGAGCAGTTGCTGCAACCCGCCGTCCACGCTGGTGGCGGCGTTCAGGCCAGGGCTGCGCAAACCTTCGACCATGCCCGGTTCCATGGGCAGGGTAATACCCGCCTGGCTGGCGAATTCGGAGAGGGCGCTGCTCAGGTTACCGGCAGGCACATGGTAGATACGGTTCTGCTGCGTGGCTTGCTCGGCGGCTTGGGGCGAGGTTGCCGTCAGGCTGCCGCCTGCGATGATCAGACCCAATGCGGCAGCGTGTACTGCCCGAGCCAATGGTTGAGTGCCCTGCGTCGTCGCCATGTTTCCGTCCCCGCCCTGTGAAATTGATGTGGTTACAGGAGGGACACGCAACCTCGGAAAAACACGACAATGATTCTTATTAAGTATGCGCGGGCGTCGTAACGGTGACCCAGTAGGGTGTGCGGTAATGGACACTTACCGGCAATGTCTGGGTCAGGGCGCGCAGAACCTGGTCGGTGTCGCGCAACTGGAAGGCGCCGGAAATCAGCAGCCCGGCCACGGCTGGATCGCAGCGCAGCAGGCCCGTTCGATAGCGGTCCAGCTCGGTGATGAAGTCATCGAGGCGCATTTTTTCTGCGCGCAGCATGCCGCTGAGCCAGTCGAGACGATTCTGCGCCAACGCCATTGCGGGCTCCGCGGCCAGGGCGTTGACATGGGTCTGCTGGCCGGCGGCGAGGCGTATCAGGCCGTCGTCACCGCGTGACAGCCGCGGGCGCACCAGGGCTGCGCCCTCCAGTGCGGCGAGGTAAGTGCTGTCTGGATACTGACGCACCATCAGGCGGCTGCCGAGCAGGGTGATTTGCGCTTCGGCGGTGTCGACAATGAACGGGCGCCTGGCAGGCTCGCGGGGTACTTCGACGAGCATCTCCCCGGCGATCAGCCGCACGCGACGAACACTGTCGTCGTAGGCGATGTCGACAGCGCTGCCGGTGTTCAGGCGAAGCTGCCCGCCATCTGGAAGCTTCAGCGTACGCTGCTCCCCCGTAGCGGTGCGCTCGTCCGCCTGCCACTCGCGCCACGGCAGGCTCTGGTGTGCTGCAAAGCCCAGCGGCGCGGCGACGATCAGCAGCGCAAGCGTCTTGAGCGTGCGTCGCCGTTCCGGGCTGCGCGGGCGCTCCAGGGCTGCCCGTCCGGCACCACCGGCAAGCTG
>NZ_JBAWDE010000051.1:0-6642 GCF_049590575.1 Pseudomonas sp. | reverse complement strand
TTGCTGCTCGACACGCCCCGGCGCGCCGGTGCCAGTTGGCGCGGTTTGCTGCAAGAGGCGGCGCAGGCGGTGGGCGTGAGCGTGCGCCTGCGCAGCCATCAGCGTGAGCAGCAGCGCAAACAGGCGACCTCGCGCCACGGTGCCCTGGCCCGTGAGCTGCACGATTCGGTGGCGCAGCAACTCGGTTACTTGTCGTTCCAGGCCCATGGGCTGCAGTCGCAGTTGCGCGAGCCTGGATTGCAGGCGCTGTGCGGCGGCCTGAGCCAGTTGCAGCGCCAGGTGCGCGAGCTGATCACCAGCGCGCGCCTGACCATGGACGGGCGCTCGCTGCGCCAGGCGCTGGCTGATTCGGTGGCGGAGTTCTCGCGGCGTTGCATCATCGTGTTCGAACTGGACAACCGCTTGCCCGACGACGCCCTGAGCCCGGAAACCGAATTGCAGATCCTGCAGATCATTCGCGAAGCGCTGGCCAACGCGGTGCGTCATTCCCACGCGCGGCACGTGCGCATCGAACTGCGCCAGACCCAGGACGGCGAGGCCTCGGTGTCGGTGGAAGATGATGGCATCGGCCTGAGCCCGGCCTGCGGCGAGCACAACCATTTCGGCCTGGCGATCATCCGCGAGCGCGCCGCCAGCATCGGCGCGCAGCTGAGCATTGAAGCGATCCGCCCGCACGGGGTGCGCGTGCACCTCGGCCTGCGCCGCCACCACGACCAGCCACAGGGGAGTTTCGATGGACTGCACGACCTTATTACTGATCGATGATCACCCGTTGTTTCGCAAGGGCCTGGCGCAGTTGTTCGATGCCAGCGGCGACTTCGAAGTGGTGGGGCAGGCCGCCAGTGGCCGCGAAGGCATCAACCTGGCCGTGAGCCTGACGCCGCAACAGGTGCTGCTGGATTTGCACATGCCCGGCCTCAGCGGTTTGCAGGTGCTGGATGAGCTGCGCCAACTGCGCCTGGACTGCCAGGTGGTAGTGCTGACCGCTTCGATGGACCGCGCCGAATTGCTCACCGCCCTGCGCCTGGGCGCCAGCGGTTATGTGCTCAAGGAGACCGAGCCCGACGCGTTGCTGGCGTACATGCGCAACTGCCACAAGGGCGCGATTGTGCTGGACGCGAGCCTGATTGCGCTGCTCGCCGACCAGGTTGAGCCTGCGCCCCACAGCGAGGCTGCGGGCAACGACAACCTGACCGAGCGTGAAGGGCAGACGCTGGCATTGATCGCCGCCGGCATGAGCAACAAACAGATCGGCAGGGAGTTGGGGATCAGCGACGGCACGGTGAAAATCTACGTGCGCAGCCTGTTGCAAAAGCTCGGCCTGCATTCGCGGCTGGAGCTGGCGGCCTGGGTGCACAGCGGCACGTTGCTCAAACACGAGGAGCGCCATTAGATGAGGGACAGCCCCGACGCCCGTGTGGCCCCGCCGATTGACCTGATGGATTGCTTTCCCGCCGCCATGCTGCGCCTGCACGACAACGGCCAGATCGCCCATTTCAACCTGGCCTGGGCCGAGTTGATGGGGCAACCCGGCGCCGAGCGCAACCTGATCGACTACGTGCACCAGGAAGACCGTCCGTTATGGCGCCAGGCCTTGACCGAATTGCGCCGGCGCCCCGAGACCTCGTTCAACCAGCGCCTGCGCTTTGTGCACCCGAGCGGTGAGCTGCGCTGGTTCGAGATTGGCCTCAAGCGCGGCCCGCAGGGTTTCTATCTGGTGGCCGGGGATGTCAGCGCGCACAAACGCCGCGAAATTGCCTTGCAGGCCAGCCAGCGCAGCAGCATGAGTTTGCTCGACAGCATGCCGGGGCTGATCTATCGCGGCCGCAACAACCGCGACTGGACCATGGAATTTGTCAGCGCCGGCTGCTTGCAACTCACCGGCTACCCCGCCGAGCGGCTGGTGGATAACCATGAGTTCACCTACAACAGCCTGATCCTCGCCCAGGACGCCGATTACGTATGGCGCGAAGTGCAATACGCGCTGTCGCGGCATGAGCCGTTCGAACTCAATTACCAGATTCGCTGCGCCGACCAGTCGATCAAGCAGGTGTGGGAGAAGGGGGTGGGGATTTATGCCGATACCCGTGAGGTGCTGGGGATCGAGGGGGCGATTTTCGAGCGCAAGCGTTGACGAACAAACGCACTTCAAATGTGGGAGGGGGCAAGCCCCCTCCCACATGGGTGACTCAATGCGCGCCGGCCGCCTTGTTCAGATCACTCTCGGCCCACTCGGTATACACGCACGCATCCGCCGTGGCCCAGCGCACGCGCACCGGGTCGCCGGCTTTGAGCGGCATGCCGGCGGCGGACAACGCCTTGACCGTCATCGACGTGCCGCCGAGGGTTTTCACCGTGCAGGTCTGGCTTTCGCCGAGGAACAGCACTTCGCCCACCACCGCCGAGACCTCATTCCAGCCCGCCGCCAACGGTTGTTCGGCGGCCTGTTCGACGCTCAGTGCCAGGGCTTTTTCCGGGCGCACCATCAACAGCACATCCTGCTCGGTGTGCAGGCCGCCGGTCAGGCGGATCGACAGCGATTGGCCTTCGAACGCCGCCGCGGCATTGCCCTGGGCCTTGAGCTTGAGGAAGTTGGAGTTGCCGAGGAACGAGGCGACAAACGCGTTCGGCGGGTTCTGGTACAGGTCGAAACCGCTGCCCAGGCCGACGATCTTGCCGTGGCTGAAAATCGCGATGCGCTGGGACAGGCGCATGGCTTCTTCCTGGTCGTGGGTCACATAGACGATGGTGATGCCCAAGCGCCGGTGCAGCTGGCGCAGTTCGTCCTGCAGGTCTTCACGCAGTTTCTTGTCGAGGGCACCGAGGGGTTCGTCCATCAGCAGAATGCGTGGCTCGTACACCAGCGCGCGGGCGATGGCGACGCGCTGCTGCTGACCCCCTGAAAGCTGCGAAGGGCGGCGATGGGCGAACGGTTCCAGCTGCACCAGCTTGAGCATGGCGTCGACGCGCTTCTCGCGTTCGGCGCTGGCCAGTTTGCGAATCGCCAGGGGGAAGGCGATGTTGTCGCGCACCGACAAGTGCGGGAACAGCGAGTAGCGCTGGAACACCATACCGATGTCACGCTTGTGCGGCGGCACGTTGACCAGCGATTGGCCGCTCACCAGGATCTCGCCGCTGCTCGGCGTTTCAAAACCGGCGAGCATCGACAAGGTGGTGCTTTTGCCCGAGCCGCTGGAGCCGAGGAAGGTCAGGAATTCGCCGTCCTGGATGTCCAGCGAGATGTTGTCCACAGCGGCGAATTCGCCGTAGAACTTGTTCAGGTTGCGCAGGCTGACCAGGGGTTGGCCAGGGTTCTGCGCGGTCGCTTGGATGACTGCACTCATGTGTTTCTCCTGGGCGCTCAGGCGCGCATTTCTGTGCGCCGGCGAACGGCGGCGGCAATCACCATGACCAGTACCGAGAGGCCGATCAGCAATGTCGAGGCGACGGCGATCACAGGCGTCAGGTCCTGGCGCAGGGTGGTCCACATTTTTACGGGAAGGGTTTGCAGGGTCGGGCTGGCCATCATCACGCTGAGCACCACTTCGTCCCACGAGACCAGGAAAGCGAACAGCGCACCGGCGACCATCCCTGGGCGAATCGCCGGAAAGGTCACCTTGAACACCGCCTGCAGGCGCGAGGCACCGCAGATCACCGCCGCGTCTTCAATCGACTGGTCGAACAGCTTCAGCGAGTTGATGATCGAGATGATAGTGAACGGCAGCGCCACGATCACATGGCTGACCACAAACGCGAACATCGTGCCGGTGTAGCCGAGCTTGAGGAACAGCGCGTACACCGCCACGGCGATGATCACCAGCGGCACGATCATCGGCAGGGTAAACAGGCCGTAGAGCAGCTCGCGGCCGGGGAAACGCCCGCGCACCAGGGCGAATGCGGTAGGCAGGCCCAGCGCGACGGCGAACACGGTGGTCAGCACCGCCACCTTGAGGCTGGCCATGGCCGCGTTCATCCAGTCGGCGTTGGAGAAGAACTGGCCGTACCATTTCAGCGTCCAGCCGGGCGGCGGGAACACCAGCCATTGGGATGAGCCGAACGACAGCAGCACGATAAACACGATCGGCAACAGCAGGAACAGGCCAATCACGCCGGTGGTGGTGTAGAGGCCCAGGCGCATCCTGCGGCTCATGGCATTCGGGGTCAGGAGCATGACGGCTTACCTCGCGTTGCTGGCGCCAACCGGGGATTCCGGCTGAAGCTTCAGGTAGAAGTAGAACAGCACCAGCGTGATCAGGATCAGCAGCGCGGCGCCGGCACTGGCCAGGCCCCAATTGAGGAACGATTGCACCTGCTGGATGATGAACTCGGGCAGCATCATGTTTTGCGCACCGCCGAGCAGCGCCGGGGTGACGTAGTAACCGAGGGACATCACGAACACCATCAGGCCACCGGAAAACAACCCCGGCCGGCACAGTGGCAGGAACACCCGGAAGAAGTTGGTCCAGGGGCTGGCACCGCAGATCGAGCCGGCCTGCAGGATCATCGGGTCGATGGCCTGCATGGTCGCCTGCAACGGCAGCACGATGAACGGGATCATGATGTAGCTCATGCCGATCACCACGCCGGTCAGGTTGTGCACCATCTCCAGCGGCTGATCGATGATGCCCATCGCCATCAGCGCTTTGTTGATGACGCCGGAGGCTTGCAGCAATACCAGCCAGGAGTAGGTGCGGGCAAGCAGGCTGGTCCACATCGACAGCAGCACGATATTCAGCACCCAGCGCCCCCAGCCGCGTGGCACCAAGGTAATCACCCAAGCCAGCGGGAAGCCCAGCAACAGGCTGAACAGGGTTACCAGGCCGGCCACCGAAAAGGTATTGAGCAGCACCCGTGCATAGGCCGAGTTGGCGAACAATTGTTCATAGTTGCCAAGGCCCGGCTCCGGTTCCAGCACGCCGCGCAGCAACAGACCGATCAGCGGCGCCAGGAAGAACAGGCCGAGGAACAGCAGCGCCGGGATCAGGTTGCTCGACCCCCGCCAGCGCTGCGCCAGGGACGGCGATACGGCTTTACCGCAAGCCTTGCCGGCAGCGCCGAGGGCGCTCCCGGTCGGCGTGGTTGCCGTCATTTTCATTTGACTAGCCATTCATTCCACCGTGTCGCAATGGCCGGACCGTTCTTGGCCCAGTAGGCAAAATCGAGGGTGATCTGGTCCTTGGCATACGCCGTCGGCAGGTTGGGTGCCAGCACCGAGTCCAGGCGCTGCACACTGTCGATGTTCACCGGTGCATAGGCGGTCAGGTTGGAGAAATCGGCCTGGCCCTTGGCGCTGCTGGCATTGGCCAGGAACTTCATCGCGGCGGCTTTGTTCTTGCTGCCCTTGGGCACGACCAGGATGTCGGCCATCACCAGGTTCTGCTTCCAGCTTACGCCCACTGGCGCGCCGTCTTCCTGCAGGGCGTGAATGCGCCCGTTCCAGAACTGGCCCATGCTGACTTCGCCCGAGGCCAGCAGCTGTTGCGACTGCGCACCGCCGCCCCACCAGACGATGTCTTTTTTGATGGTGTCGAGTTTCTTGAAGGCGCGATCCAGGTCAAGCGGGTAGAGCTTGTCGGCGGGTACGCCGTCGGCCAGCAGCGCCAGTTCGAGCACGCCAGGGCTTGGCCATTTGTAGAGGGCGCGCTTGCCGGGGTAGGTTTTGGTGTCGAACAGGGCGGTCCAGTCCTGCGGCTTGCCGGCACCGAGCTTGCCTTCGTTGTAGCCGAGCACGAAGGAGAAGAAGAACGAGCCGACGCCATGGTCGGAGACAAATCGCGGGTCGATCTTGTCGCGCTGGATCACCGAGAAGTCCAGGGGTTCGAGCAGGCCTTCGGCGGCGGCGCGCAGGGCGAAGTCAGCCTCTACGTCCACCACGTCCCACTGCACGTTGCCGCTTTCGACCATGGCTTTGAGTTTGCCGTAGTCGGTGGGACCGTCCTGCACCACGGTGATCCCGCTGGCCTTGCTGAACGGGTCGGCCCAGGCCTGCTTTTGCGCATCCTGGGTGCTACCGCCCCAGCTCACGAAGTTGACGCTTTCGGCCGCCAGGGCCGCGTGGGTGGCCGTGGCCAATAAACCCGCGAACAGCATTGCGGTTGCACGTTTGTTCAACACCATTTTCACGCCCTCATTTGTTTTGTTATTGAGCGGGCTTGGTAATGCCCGCCTATCGGGAGCAGTAGGTCTATCGGGGCCTCTAGTCGAGGCCCCAAAAGGCGACCGTGCCAAGGGCTGTTATTGGTGCTATCCCTGGCGGGCGCACTTGGCGAAAGCGTTCGGTCTATGGAATATCATATTATGGTATTCCAAACTTTGTGCAAGCATTTTGCCTTACCGGTTATCTGTCATGCGGTGAAGGGAATGCTCTCGACCACCTCCAGGTCGTAGCCCGTCAGCCCGGCGTATTTCAGGGGCGGGCCGAGGTGACGCAGCTGGCCGACGCCCAGGTCCTGCAATATCTGCGCCCCGGTGCCGACTTCCGAATAAATCCGCGATTGCGAGCGGCTGAACTGGCGTGGCGTCTGGGTCAGCTGCGGCACGCGTTCGAGCAGCGCCTGGGACGATTCGTGGTTGGCCAGCACCACCACCACGCCGCTGCCTTCGGCGGCGACGCGTTGCAGGGCGGCCCACAAGGTCCAGTTG
>NZ_JBAWDE010000050.1:0-6607 GCF_049590575.1 Pseudomonas sp. | reverse complement strand
GGCCAGCACCGAGGCGGCAATCCCGCTTTCCAGCGCCGGCAATTGCAGTCCTTCAAAACCCAGCACGCCGCCAAGCAACATGGTGCCGACAAAGGTGCACGGCAGCGCCCAGCGCGCCACGCCTTTTTGTTGCGCGGCCCACAAACCGACCGCGACCATGGCCAGCAAGTGGTCGACCCCGCTCAGGGGATGGCTGATCCCGGCGATCAGGCCGTTGTCGCCGTGGCCGGGGTGAGCGAAGGCCAGGGCAGGGGCGAGCAGCAGCGCGGCGGCTGTGAAGAGTTTGTTGAGGCTCATGGACAGGTTCCTTGGGGTTGATCAGGCAGCGGTCAGCAGACCCTGGCGTTCGATAAAGGCGACGATCTCTTCCAGGCCGACACCGGTTTTCTGGTTACTGAACACAAAGGGCTTACCGTTGCGCATGCGCTGGGTGTCGCTGTTCATCAGCTCCAGCGACGCACCGACCAGCGGCGCCAGGTCGATCTTGTTGATCACCAGCAGGTCGGATTTGCAAATACCGGGCCCGCCCTTGCGCGGCAGCTTGTCGCCGGCCGACACATCAATCACGTAGATGGTCAGGTCCGACAGCTCCGGGCTGAAGGTGGCCGAGAGGTTGTCGCCGCCGGACTCCACCAGAATCAGGTCCAGGCCGGGGAAGCGACGGTTGAGTTGGTCGACTGCTTCGAGGTTGATCGACGCGTCTTCGCGGATTGCCGTGTGCGGGCAGCCGCCGGTTTCCACGCCGATGATGCGTTCCGGCGCCAGGGCCTGGTTGCGCACCAGGAAGTCGGCGTCTTCGCGGGTATAGATGTCATTGGTGACCACCGCCAGGTTGTAGCGATCGCGCAGCGCCAGGCACAGGGCCAGGGTCAGCGCGGTCTTGCCGGAGCCGACCGGGCCGCCGATGCCGACGCGCAGAGGTTGTGTGTTCATGTACTTCTCCAGATAAAAAAGGCCCTAGGAACGGAACAGGCGGCTGTACTGGCGCTCGTGAGCCATGCACGCCAGGGACAGCCCGAAGGCGGCGCTGCCGAAATGGTTGAGGTCGATGCGGCCGGCGTCCTGCTGGGCCTGTTGCAGCAGCGGCAGCAGTTCACTGGTGAGGCGTTGCGCGGCTTGTTGACCCAGGGGCAGTGTCTTCATCAGCACGGCCAATTGGTTTTCCAGCCAGCTCCACAGCCAGGCGGCCAGGGCATCCTCGGGGCTGATCGCCCACGCCCGTGCTGCCAGGGCCCAGCCCAGGGCCAGGTGCGGTTCGGGCTGGTGTGCCAGAAAGTCCCGCGCGGCCTCGTCGAGTTCCGGCAGACCATTGAGCAATTGCTGCAGGGAGTAGCCCATCTGCCGGCTTTCCTGATACAGCTCGCGGGTTTCGCGGCTGGCGCGGTGTTCCTCGCACAACTGCGCCAGGCGCGGCCAGTCCGGCTCAGCGGCGGCGTGGCAATGGGCGAGCAACAGCGGCGCTTCAAAGCGCGCCAGGTTGAGCAGCAACTGGTCGCTGATCCAGCGTCGCGCGCTGGCTGCATCGTTTACGCGGGCGTTTTCCACGGCCATTTCCAGGCCCTGGGAATAGCTGTAGCCGCCAATCGGCAACTGCGGGCTGGCCAGACGCAGCAACGCCCAGGCTGGGTTCATAGACGCACGCCGAACTGGTGCAGCTTGGGCGGGTAGTTGAAATCTTCATCGCCATGACGTGAATGATGGTGGCCGCCACCGTAGGCGCCGTGTTCCGGCTGGAACGGTGCCTCGAGGGTCTCGGTGTGGGCGCCGAGTTGCTCGAGCATGGCCTTGAGCACGTAGTCATCGAGCAGGCGCAGCCAACCCTCCCCGACCTGCAACGCCACATGGCGGTTGCCGAGGTGGTAGGCGGCGCGGGTCAGTTCAAAGGCGCTGCTGCAGGTCACGTGTAGCAGTTGTTCAGGGCGCGCGCGCACGCGTACGACGCGTCCGTCTTCGGCCTGCAGACATTCGCCATCGTGCAATGGCGGCTGGCCGCGCTCCAAGAACAGGCCGACGTCTTCACCGTCGGCACTGAAACAGCGCAGGCGGCTTTTGCTGCGTGCTTCGAAATTCAGCAGCAACTCGGCGGCCCAGAGGGCTTGGGGGGGAATTCGGCGGTGGATCACCAGCATCAGAAATCTTCCAGCTATGAGCGTTGAAAGACATAGAGCAAGGGGCTTGCCAATCCTGGCCAAGGGTAGGATTTGTCTGTAGGTGGGCGTGCGGATGCCACTAAAGAGGGCGCAGAAAATACGCGGCTTCGGTCCAAAATGGTGCATCGAAGGGCTCGGCGCACCTGGCTAGAGCGTTTTTTGGGACGCGTCCTACAAAATCCCAGGAGTCTTCGCTCATCGCAATGCCAACTGTTTGATTAGCCTACGCGCCGTGTTTAATTCACAGCGTTGTTCATCATGTTCAAGTCATTTTGTTGCCTGGTAATTATCACCCAAGCCCTTGCCATGACCTCGGCTTCAGCCAATCTACGACCACACGTAGTCTTCGAGGCCCCTCGCAAACCCACTATCGACAATGTAATCGACCGCGCCCACGCGTTACTCGGCACGCCGTACAAAGGCGGCGGCACCTCGGTCGAGCAAGGGTTTGATTGCAGCAGTTTCCTGGTCTATCTGTTCAAGACCGAAGCCGATATTCGTTTGCCGCGCACCACGACCGCGATGCATCGCTCGAGCGCCGCGACGATCCAGCGAGACGCACTCAAGCCAGGCGATGCGGTGTTTTTCAGGGGGAACGGCAGCGGCCAGGTCAGCCATGTCGGCCTTTATATCGGCAAGGATCAATTCATCCATTCGCCCAGCACCGGCAAACGCGTGCGAATCGATTCGCTGAGCAGCCACTACTGGAAAAAGAACTACACCACCGCCAAGCGCTTTCACACGGCGGGCTGATTGGCCCTATTCAGTGCTGCCCAACCCTTGCCAGTGCTTGAGGCCGATAAAGATAAAGCGCAATTGCTGGGTGATTTTCGCCTGGGGCGTGAGGTGGGCCGGCAAGGCCTGGGCGGGTGGGTCGATGATGTCGGGGAGGGTGGCGAACACACTCTTGACGATCAGGTCGGCCATCACGTGCAGGCCTTCGGCGTCGAGGTGCTGCAGCTTGGGCATAGACGTCAGATCGGCCGCCAGGTCGCGAGTGATGTCCTCGCGCAGCGCGCCGATGGCCTGACGCACAGCCAGGCAGCCGCCGTATTGCTCGCGGGCCAGGAACAGGAATTGCGAACGGTTGGCCGAGACCACATCGAGAAAGATCCGCACGGAAGCATCGATAATGCCGCCCATCACGAATTCGTTGTGGCGCACCAGGCGAATCGTGGCGCGGAAGGTCTGGCCCACTTCGCTCACCAGTACCAGCCCCAGCTGGTCCATGTCGGCGAAATGGCGATAGAAACCAGTGGGCACGATGCCGGCCGTCTTGGCCACTTCGCGCAGGCTCAGGCTGCCAAACCCACGGCCACACTCCATCAGGTGGCGGGCTGCGTCCATCAAGGCGAGGCGGGTCTGTTGCTTCTGTTCGGCGCGGGGCAGCATGGCGGGCAGGCTTAGTCGACAAGTACAGCGATGCACTCTAGCAAAACAGCTTCGCTGGCGTCGAACTTGGCGGTGGGGCAGGTGGGGTGTTGGGTGACGGATCCTGCAGAAAGTCAAAAGCCCGATCGATTGATCGGGCTTTTTTCTGGGCCATCACAGGCTTAGCTCTGTGCTTGATGCAGTTCTTGCAGACGGTCCGAACCGCCTTCGGCAACACCTTGGGTGTAAGCGCGGTCATTAGCTTGTTCAGCGCCGCCTTCAACCAAGCCTTTCTGTTCCAGGCGATCACGGCCACCTTCAGCAACACCTTCGGTGTAAGCGCGTTTGTTGGCGTGTTCCGAACCATTTTCAGCAACGGCGCCTTTGGCGTAGTCACGGTTTTCTTCTTCCTGCGAACCGCTGCGAGCCAGGGTCTGGCTGGTTTCAACGGCTTGAGCCTTGTTCTGTGGGATTGCTTGTTCAGCGGCTGGCAGGGCAAAGGCACTGGAAGCCAGGACAGATAACAACACGGTAGCGAGAATTTGGCGTTTCATGATCGTTGCTCCTTGGGAGGGCGATAAATTGGGTACAGGGCTAATGCTACTCTCGATAAGTCGATATAAAAGTTCATAAACACAATGGTAATAATCAACAGAATTGATTGTTCCCCGCAGAGGCTCTAGATCGCACCTCTCAAGCCCGCGGTTTTGCACCATGGTGGGTATTTTCGACCCGTTCGTGGGTAACACCGGTGCATTGTTGAAGGTTTTAGGAGTTCGCACTGTAGGAAAATTCGCTTTTTGCGCAGTTAATTCGCACTCCAGCTAAACCCCTGAGCCATTTGCCAGTCGTAGCCTTATAAGCTGTAGTCACAAGGTGCGTCGCAGCGCGCACCCTCAGTCGTAACCAGGAGTCCTGTGCAATGACGCGCACTCGTAAAATCGTCGCTTGGAGCTGCGCCAGCTTCGCTCTGTTAATCGCTATCGTGGTTTTGGTGCTGGTGTTCTTCGACTGGAACCGCATCAAGCCGCCGCTCAATGCCAAGGTCTCCGAAGAATTGCATCGACCGTTTGCCATCAATGGCAACCTCGCTGTGGTGTGGGCACGCGAGCCCGAGGAAGGCGGCTGGCGTGCCTGGGTGCCGTGGCCCCATGTGATTGCTGAAGACCTGACCCTGGGTAACCCCGACTGGTCGAAAAAACCACAGATGGTCAGCCTGAAAAAAGTCGAGCTGCGTATTTCGCCGCTGGCCTTGCTGGTGCAGCGCGTGGTGATCCCGCGTATCGACCTCACCGAGCCCAGCGCCGACTTGCAGCGCCTGGCGGATGGGCGCGCCAACTGGACGTTCAAGTTCGACCCCAAAGACCCCAATGCAGAACCATCCAACTGGGTGGTCGACATTGGCGCCATCGGTTTCGACAAGGGCCACGTGACCCTCGACGACCAGACCCTCAAGACTCAGCTCGATGTGGTCATCGACCCGTTGGGCAAACCCATTCCGTTCGGCGAAATCGTCGGCGATGCCGATGCCAAGAAAGCCCTGGAGAA
The DNA here is from genome assembly GCF_049590575.1 of Pseudomonas sp. Classification (GTDB taxonomy): domain Bacteria; phylum Pseudomonadota; class Gammaproteobacteria; order Pseudomonadales; family Pseudomonadaceae; genus Aquipseudomonas. Next base: position 1,538 of record NZ_JBAWDE010000050.1, on the reverse strand, counting down.
AGGCTCTGCACCGCAGGACTACGCATTCGGTCTCAAAGTCAAAGGCCAATACCACGGCCAGAAACTCGACGGCAGCGGCAAGATCGGCGGCCTGCTGGCCCTGCAAGACGCGGCCAAGCCGTTCCCGCTGCAAGCCCAGGTCAAGATTGCCGACACCAGCATCGCCGTGGCCGGCACCCTGACCGACCCGCTGAACCTCGGCGCCCTGGACCTGCGGCTGAAACTTGCGGGCTCAAGCCTGGGCAACCTCTACCCGCTGACTGGCGTGACCCTGCCGGATTCGCCGGCCTACTCCACCGACGGTCATCTGATCGCCAAGCTGCACGAGCCCACTGGCGCCTCATTCACTTACGAAAACTTCAACGGCAAGATCGGCAATAGCGACATCCACGGTAACCTCAGCTATGTCGCCAGCCAGCCCCGGCCCAAGCTCAGCGGCACGCTGGTCTCCAACCAATTGTTGATGGCTGACCTCGCGCCGCTGATCGGCGCCGACTCGAATGCCAAGCAAAAAGCCCGTGGCGGCGACAGCAAGCAACCGGCGACCAAAGTGCTGCCGGTGGAAGAGTTCCGCACCGAGCGCTGGCGTGTCATGGATGCCGATGTGGAATTCACCGGCAAACGCATCGTGCACAGCGCCGACTTGCCCTTCACCGACCTCTACACCCACGTGGTGCTCAACGACGGCGAGCTGAGCCTCGAACCGCTGCGTTTTGGCGTGGCCGGCGGCAAGCTCGACGCGCAGATCCGCTTGAACGGCCGCACCACACCGATGGAAGGCCGCGCCAGGCTCAGCGCGCGCAACTTCAAGCTCAAACAGCTGTTCCCAACGTTCGAACCGATGAAAACCAGCTTCGGCGAGCTGAATGGCGATGCGGACATTTCCGGGCGCGGCAACTCGGTGGCCGCGTTGCTGGGCACCTCCAACGGCGACCTCAAAATGCTCATCAACGATGGCGCCATCAGCCGTGGCCTGATGGAAATCGCCGGGCTCAACGTGGGCAACTACGTGGTGGGGCGCCTGTTTGGTGACAAGGAAGTGAAGATCAACTGCGCCGCGGCGGACTTTGGCATCAAGACCGGCCTGGCGACCACGCGCCTGTTTGTGTTCGATACCGAGAACGCCATCATCTACATCGATGGCACCGCGAACATGGCGACCGAGCAACTGGACCTCACGATCACGCCGGAGTCCAAGGGCTTCCGCCTGTTCTCGCTGCGTTCGCCGTTGTACGTGAACGGGCCGTTTATCAAGCCGAATGCTGGTGTGAAAGCCATCCCCCTGGCCCTGCGCGGCGCCGGTATGGTCGCCTTGGGCGTAATCGCCGGCCCGGCTGCCGGCCTGCTCGCGCTGGTAGCGCCCAGTGGCGGCGAGCCGAACGAATGCGCGCCGTTGCTGCAGCAGATGAAGGAAGGCAAGGCGCCAAAAACCGTGAAAGGCTGACTGACGGAACATATACCCAAAAGTGGGAGGGGGCTTGCCCCCGATGGCGGTGTATCAGTCAATTCTTCATCGACTGACACTAAGCCATCGGGGG
>NZ_JBAWDE010000049.1:0-6746 GCF_049590575.1 Pseudomonas sp. | reverse complement strand
CCTGCTGCCCGCCTCGTGCCTGCGCCTGAACAGTGACGGCCAGAGCGAGCGCATTCTGCTGCGCGAACTGGCGGTGGGCGACCGCGTGCTGGTGCATCCGGGCGCCGTGCTGCCGGCGGATGGGGTGATTCTCGACGGCCAATCGAGCATCGACGAATCGCTGCTCACCGGCGAGTACCTGCCGCAGCCCAGGCAGGCCGGTGACGCCGTCACCGCTGGCACGCTGAATGTCGAAGGCGCCTTGAGCGTCGAAGTGCGCGCCCTCGGCCATGACACGCGGCTGTCCGCCATCGTGCGCCTGCTGGAGCGGGCCCAGGCCGAGAAACCGCGCCTGGCGCAGATCGCCGACCGCGCCGCGCAGTGGTTCCTGCTGTGCTCGCTGGTGGCGGCGGCGGTGATCGGCCTGATGTGGTGGGAGCTGGACCCTGCGCGGGCGTTCTGGATCGTGCTGGCGATGCTGGTCGCGACTTGCCCGTGCGCGTTGTCGCTGGCCACGCCGACGGCCTTGACTGCCGCCACTGGCAGCTTGCACACCCTCGGGCTGCTGCTGACCCGCGGCCATGTGCTGGAAGGCCTGAACCAGATCGACACAGTGATTTTCGACAAGACCGGCACCCTCACCGAAGGCCGCCTGGCACTGCGGGCGATCCGGCCTTTGGGCACGCTCAGCAGCGACCTGTGCCTGGCCCTCGCCGCCGCGCTGGAACAGCGTTCTGAACACCCGATCGCCCGCGCCTTTGGGCGTGCGCCACTGGCCGCCGACGAAGTGCTCAGTACCCCCGGCCTGGGTCTCGAAGGCCGGGTGGGTGAGCGTCAGCTGCGCATTGGCCAGCCAGGTTTTGTCTGTGAACTCAGTGGTTGCACGATTCCCGCCGCGCCGGACGAAGCTGGCCAATGGCTGCTGCTCGGCGACCGTGGCGGCGCGCTCGCCTGGTTTGTGCTGGATGACCGCCTGCGCAGCGATGCGCCGGCCCTGCTGGCCGCGTGCAAGGCGCGCGGTTGGCGCACATTGCTGCTGTCGGGGGACAGCTCGCCGATGGTCGCCAGCGTGGCCGCCGAACTGGGCATCGACGAAGCCCACGGCGGCCTGCGCCCCGACGACAAGCTGCGGGTGCTGCAACGATTGCACAAGGAAGGCCGCAAGGTGCTAATGCTTGGCGATGGCGTCAACGACGTGCCGGTGCTCGCCGCTGCCGATATCAGCGTGGCGATGGGCTCGGCCACCGACCTGGCCAAGACCAGCGCCGACGCAGTGCTGCTGTCCAACCGCCTCGACGCGCTGGTGCAAGCCTTTACCCTCGCACGTCGCACGCGCCGGGTGATCATTGAAAACCTGCTGTGGGCCGGGCTGTACAATGGCCTTATGCTGCCGTTTGCTGCCGTGGGCTGGATCACTCCGATCTGGGCGGCAATCGGCATGTCCCTCAGTTCGTTGACCGTGGTGCTCAATGCCCTGCGCCTGACTCGCGTGCCGAGCGCGCCGGTCACTCGTGCCACCTTAGTAAACCGCCCGCTGCCGGCTTGAGCCGCGCGGGCATGGAGTGCAGATGCCAGCTCTATACGTGATGATTCCGGCGGCGCTGCTGTTAGTGGGGGTCGCGATCTATATCTTCTTCTGGGCGGTGGACAGCGGCCAGTACGACGACCTCGACGGCCCGGCCCACAGCGTGCTGTTCGACGACCAGGACCCGAACCACCTGGCCGCCATCGACGAAGCCAACGGGCCGGAACAACCGCCCAAAGACCCGCCCCATGCTTGAACTGGCGCCGCTGCTGGTCTCCGCGCTGATCCTCGGCCTGCTGGGCGGCGGCCATTGCCTGGGCATGTGCGGCGGGCTGATGGGCGCGCTGACCCTGGCGATTCCCAAGGAGCAACGCATCCGCAGGTTTCGCCTGCTGCTGGCGTACAACCTGGGGCGCATCCTCAGCTATGCCGCTGCGGGGCTATTGATCGGCCTGGCCGGCTGGGCGCTGGCCAACAGCCCGGCGGCGATGTTGCTGCGCGTAGTCGCCGGGCTGCTGTTGATCAGCATGGGCCTGTACCTGGCTGGCTGGTGGAGCGGCCTGACCCGTATCGAAAGCCTCGGGCGCGGCCTGTGGCGCTACATACAGCCGGTCGCCAACCGCTTGTTGCCGGTGTCCAGCCTGCGGCGCGCGTTGCTGCTGGGCGCGCTGTGGGGCTGGTTGCCGTGCGGGTTGGTCTACAGCACCCTGCTGTGGGCGGCGAGCCAGGGCAATGCGCTGGACAGTGCATTGCTGATGCTCGCATTCGGCCTGGGCACCTGGCCGGTGTTGCTGGCGACCGGCCTGGCGGCTGAGCGGGTGACTGCGCTTTTACGCAAACGCAGCGTGCGCATGGCCGGCGGGCTGCTGGTGATCGTGTTTGGCCTCTGGACCTTGCCCGGTCCGCACCAGCACTGGCTGATGGGCCATTGAAAGGCTATGTGGCATAGCGCCGCTCCCCGTTGATGCAAATCAACATGGCCTAACGGCCACGCCCCTAGACTCGGCCCACCAGCCAATCCCGGGGACCGCCCGCATGCTCGACGCCATTCGTTGGGACACAGATCTGATTCACCGCTACGACTTGGCGGGGCCGCGCTACACGTCCTACCCCACCGCCGTACAATTCGACAGCCAGGTCGGCACGTTCGACCTGCTCCACGCCCTGCGCGACAGCCGCAAGGCCGTGCGGCCGTTGTCGCTGTATGTGCATGTGCCGTTCTGCGCGAACATTTGCTACTACTGCGCCTGCAACAAGGTCATCACCAAGGACCGCGGCCGTGCCCAGGCCTACCTGCAGCGCCTGGAGCAGGAAATCCAATTGGTGGCCTGCCACCTCGACCCGAAACAGCCGGTGGAACAACTGCATTTTGGCGGCGGCACACCGACGTTCCTCAGCCATGACGAGTTGCGCCAAGTCATGGGCTGCCTGCGCCAGCACTTCAATTTGCTCGAGGATGATTCCGGCGACTACGGCATCGAGATCGACCCGCGCGAGGCCGACTGGGCGACCATGGGCCTGCTGCGCGAATTGGGCTTCAACCGCGTGAGCATCGGCCTGCAAGACCTCGACCCGGACGTGCAGCGCGCCGTCAACCGCCTGCAAAGCCTGGAAGAAACCCGCGCCGTGATCGATGCCGCGCGCACCCTGCAGTTTCGCTCGATCAATATCGACCTGATCTACGGCCTGCCCAAGCAAAACCCGATCAACTTCGCGCGCACTGTGGAGGAAGTGATCCAGCTGCAACCGGATCGCCTGTCGGTGTTCAACTACGCCCACCTGCCGGAGCGTTTCATGCCGCAGCGGCGGATCGACACCGATGAGCTGCCGTCCCCCGCCGCCAAGCTGCTGATGCTGCAAACCACCATCGAACAACTGACCCAGGCCGGCTATCGCTACATCGGCATGGACCACTTCGCCCTACCGGACGACGAACTGGCCATCGCCCAGGAAGAAGGCACCCTGCAGCGCAACTTCCAGGGCTATACCACCCACGGGCATTGCGACCTGATCGGGCTCGGCGTGTCGGCCATCAGCCAGATCGGCGACCTGTATTGCCAGAACACCAGCGACCTCAATGGCTACCAGAACACCCTGGCCGGCGCGCAACTGGCGACCAGCCGTGGCTTGCGCTGCACCACCGACGATCGGTTGCGACGCGAAGTGATTCAGCAGTTGATCTGCAATTTCAGCCTGGCATTCGAGCAGGTCGAACAGGCGTTCAATATTGATTTTCGCGGTTACTTCGACGAGGTTTGGCCGCAACTTGAGGCCATGGCTGAGGACGGTTTGATCGCAATGGGGGCGCAGGGCATCCAGGTGCTGCCGGCCGGGCGGCTGCTGGTGCGGTCGGTGTGCATGGTGTTCGATGCCTACCTGGAGCACCAGAACCGGCAACGGTTTTCACGGGTGATCTAGTTAAATCGCCAGCGAGGCGGCCTTGAGTGCGCCATCGGCGCTCAGGCTTTTCATCGCTTTGAGCAGGGAGCCCTGGGCGGTCATCAACCCCGCCTGCAAAGCGCTGATGGCACCCTGGATGTTGTTGGTCTTCACCCGGATCTGTTCCGGGGTCAGGCTATTGTTGTTCGCGACCGCCTGGAGCTCCGCCATTTTCTCGGCGATCTGTTGCTTGAGCTTGCGGATCATTTTGAGCACCTGTTTGACGCTGTCGTCGAGGCCGCTGTCATCAATATCCGCGTTGGCCTTGCTGGCCACCGCCACCGCCGTGAAGGCCGCGCCGGAGATCGTTACGGTCACGCCTTCCACCACTTTGGTTTCGGCGGCCGGGGCCTTTACCGCAGTTCCGGCGGCTGACTTGGTGTCCGGCGCTGTAGGAACGCGGATGGCAGGATTGTAGGCAGCGATGACAGACATGATCCAAGCTCCGACGTGTAGGCATGCCCTTGTATCGGCGTCGATACAAAAACCTTTATACCGTTGCCGGTTTTTTGTACAAGCTGGCCTCATCGACCTCCAGTGCGTTACCCTTACGTCTTATGTGTGTTTTCCCACAAGGATTTAAGAAATGTCCGAGCCAGTCAAACTGCGCGCTCATAGCCAGGCCCATTGCAAGGATTGCAGCCTGGCCCCCCTCTGCCTGCCACTTTCACTGAATCTGGAAGACATGGATGCGCTGGACGACATCGTTAAACGCGGGCGCCCACTGAAGAAAGGCGAGTTTCTGTTTCGCCAGGGCGACAAGTTCGATTCCGTCTACGCAGTGCGCTCGGGTGCTTTGAAAACGTTCAGCCTGAGCGACGGCGGCGAAGAGCAGATCACTGGTTTCCACCTGCCGAGCGAACTGGTGGGGTTGTCGGGCATGGACACCGAGATGCACCCGGTCTCCGCCCAGGCCCTGGAGACCACCTCGGTGTGCGAAATCCCCTTCGAGCGCCTCGACGAACTGGCCCTGCAACTGCCGCAGCTGCGTCGTCAGTTGATGCGCGTGATGAGCCGCGAGATTCGTGACGACCAGCAAATGATGCTGTTGTTGTCGAAAAAAACCGCCGACGAACGCATCGCCACCTTCCTGGTCAACCTGTCGGCACGCTTCCGTGCCCGCGGTTTCTCGGCCAACCAGTTCCGCCTGAGCATGTCGCGCAACGAAATCGGCAATTACCTGGGCCTCGCGGTGGAAACCGTGTCCCGCGTGTTTACCCGCTTCCAGCAGAACGCATTGCTCGCCGCCGAAGGCAAGGAAGTGCATATCCTCGACCCGATCCAGCTGTGTGCGCTGGCCGGTGGTTCGCTGGAAGGTTGATCCAAAGGCTTGCGGCCGCGCCAATCGGCGAGGCCGCAGGTATACTTCGAGTCCGTTTTCCGCTCCAGGACTCTTCGACGATGACCTTCGATTCGTTCGACATCAAATCCCTGATCCGCCCTGTCATCGACTTCCCCAAGCCTGGGGTGATCTTCCGTGACATCACGCCGCTGTTCCAATCGCCCAGGGCCCTGCGCCTGGTGGCCGATAGCTTTGCCCAACGTTATGTCGAAGCGGACTTCACGCATATCGGCGCGATGGATGCGCGGGGCTTTTTGATCGGTTCGATCATCGCCTATCAACTGAACAAGCCGCTGATCCTGTTCCGCAAGCAAGGCAAGCTGCCCGCCGACGTACTGGCCGAGGGTTACCAGACCGAATACGGCGAAGCTTTCCTGGAAGTGCACGCCGACAGCCTGTGCGAAGGCGACTCGGTACTGATGTTCGATGACCTGATCGCCACCGGCGGCACCCTGATCGCAGCGGCCAACCTGGCGCGGCGCATGGGTGCGAAGATCTTCGAAGCCGCGGCGATTATCGACCTGCCGGAACTCGGTGGCTCGCAACGCCTGGAAGATATGGGAATTGCGACGTTCTGCCTGACCCAGTTTTCTCTGACCGAACGGTAACAGTTGCCTGCTCAAATGCTGGGAGGGGGCTTGCCCCCGATCAGGCGCTGAAAACCACCGCCGATCAAAGCCCCATCTGCTTGCTGATGATTTCATTCATCACTTCGCGGGTGCCGCCACCGATGGACAGGATGCGGTTGTCACGGTACAGCCGTTCCACCAGGTTGCCGCGCATATAGCCCTGGCCGCCGAGTATCTGCACAGCGTCGTAGGTAACACGGTCGGCCGTGTCGGTGGCCAGGTTCTTGGCCATCGAAATCTCCTTGATCACACTCTTGCCGGCGGCCATTTTCGCCGCCTGGCGGTAGGTGAATTCCCGCGAGACTTCGACGGCGGTGGCCATTTCCGCCAGGCGATGCTTGAGGACCTGGAATTTGCCGATGGGTTTGCCGAACGCCTCGCGCTGGGCCGCCCATTTCAGGCTTTCTTCCAGGGCCAACTGCGCAGTCATATTGGCCATCAGGGCCAAGGCCAGGCGCTCGCTCTGGAAATTGCCCATGATGCAGGCAAAGCCCATGTTCTCGGCGCCGATCAAATGGCCTACGGGCACGCGGCAATCGTCGAAGAATAATTCCGCCGTGTCCGACGCCCACCAGCCCATCTTCTTCAGCGGCTGGCCAACGCTGAAACCGGGGGTGTTTTTTTCGATCAGCAGCAGGCTGATACCGGCAAAACCCGGCCCGCCGGTGCGGACGGCGACCGTGTAGAAGTCGGCGCGCACGCCGCTGGTGATGAAGGTTTTGCTGCCGCTGACGCGGTAAAACTCGCCGTCGCGGGTGGCGCGGGTCTGCAGGTTGGCTACATCGGAGCCGCCGCCGGGCTCGGTGACGGCCAGGGCGATGATCTTCTCGCC
>NZ_JBAWDE010000048.1:0-9394 GCF_049590575.1 Pseudomonas sp. | reverse complement strand
CACTTGCGCTTCCGATCTCTCGTTAGCGGGAGGCGAATTCTACAGCGTTACACGCTGCTGTCAACACCTCTTTTTCTCCGCTTTCGACCGAGAAGATCGAAACGTTAATAGAGCCAAACAACACCGCCCCATCAACTCCTTCTGGGCTTCGATGAACTGAAGCAACTCACTGTCGAATCCCGCATAACTCTTTGTTTACCAAGGAGTTTTCCGTTTCGACTGCGCCGGAAGTGGGGCGAATTATAGACTTCCAGAATCTGCCGTCAACACCTATTTTCACATTTGTGTCATATCGGTCAAAAAAGCCCCAGAAACGCGAAAGCCGGCCCCAAGGGGCCGGCTTTCAGACGAACTTACAAGCTGGGAAAGGCAAATTGCGACGCTTCGTGACTGGCCCGCTGCGGCCAGCGCTGGGTAATCGCCTTACGACGGGTATAGAAGCGCACCCCATCCGGCCCATACGCATGCAAGTCGCCAAACAGCGAACGCTTCCAGCCGCCAAAGCTGTGATACGCCACCGGCACCGGCAGAGGAACGTTAACACCGACCATCCCCACTTCGATCTCATCACAGAACAGACGCGCCGCTTCACCGTCACGGGTAAAGATGCAGGTGCCATTGCCGTATTCGTGATCGTTGATCAGTTGCATAGCCGCTTCCAGGCTATCAACCCGGACCACGCACAACACCGGCCCGAAGATTTCTTCTTTATAGATACGCATCTCAGGGGTCACGCGATCAAACAGACTACCGCCCAGGAAGAAGCCCTCTTCATACCCGGCAACACTCAAGCCACGCCCGTCAACCACCAGCTCAGCCCCCGACGCCACACCGTCTTCTATATAGCCACTGACCTTGTCCCGCGCTTGCCCGGTCACCAGCGGCCCCATATCCAGACCGCAGGAGGTGCCCGCACCGATTTTCAGTGCTTTGACCTGCGGCACCAGCTTGGCGATCAACGCGTCCGCCACCTGGTCACCCACGCACACAGCCACCGAGATGGCCATGCAACGCTCACCGCACGAACCATAGGCCGCGCCCATCAAGGCGCTGACGGCGTTATCCAGGTCCGCATCCGGCATCAATACCGCATGGTTCTTCGCCCCGCCCAGCGCCTGAACGCGTTTACCGCGCTTGGTCGCTTCGGCGTAGATGTACTCGGCAATCGGCGTCGAGCCCACAAAGCTCAGCGCCTTGACTTCCGGTGCCTCGATCAACGCATCCACCGCGCCCTTGTCGCCGTGCACCACGCTCAGCACGCCGTTGGGCAGGCCGGCTTCCTGCAGCAACTGCGCGATCAGCAGCGTCGAACTTGGATCACGCTCCGAAGGCTTTAGGATGAAACAGTTACCGCAGACGATCGCCAGCGGGTACATCCACAACGGCACCATCGCCGGGAAGTTGAACGGGGTAATACCCGCCACTACGCCCAACGGCTGGAAATCCGACCAGGCATCGATATTAGGCCCGACGTTACGGCTGTATTCGCCCTTGAGAATCTCAGGCGCCGAGCACGCATACTCCACGTTCTCGATCCCGCGCTTGAGTTCACCGGCGGCGTCTTCCAGCGTCTTGCCATGTTCCTCGCTGATCAACTGCGAGATACGCGCTTCGTTCTGCTCCAGCAATTGCTTGAAACGAAACATCACCTGGGCGCGCTTGGCCGGCGGGGTATTACGCCATGCCGGAAAGGCAGCCTTGGCCGAATCAATCGCGCTTTGAATGGTTTCGCGACTGGCCAGCGGCACCTGGTGGATAACCTGGCCAGTGGACGGGTTGTACACGTCGGCACTGCGGCCGGTGTCGCTGACCATCTGGCCATTGATCAAATGCTGGATAAGGCTCATGCAGGGCTCCTGAAAAGTTGCTCTATATAGAAGGAGAAATCAGTCGATCTTGTTCAGCACTTCGCCGACCGCGTCGAACAGACGGTCCAAGTCATGCGGCTTGCTGTTGAAGGTTGGCCCGAACTGCAAGGTATCGCCGCCAAAGCGCACGTAGAAGCCCGCCTTCCACAAAGCCATGCCGGCCTCGAATGGACGCACGATCGCATCACCGTCACGCGGGGCAATCTGGATCGCACCGGCCAGGCCGTAGTTACGAATGTCGATCACGTTCTTGCTGCCCTTCAAGCCATGCAGCGCATTCTCAAAGTGCGGGGCGACTTCGGCTACGCTCTGCACCAGGTTTTCCTTCTGCAACAGGTCCAATGCCGCCAGGCCAGCCGCGCAAGCGACCGGGTGCGCCGAGTAGGTGTAGCCGTGGGGGAATTCCACTGCGTACTCAGGCGTCGCCTGGTTCATGAAGGTTTGATAGATCTCGCTGCTGGCAATCACCGCGCCCATCGGGATCGCGCCGTTGGTGACTTGCTTGGCGATGCACATCAGGTCCGGGGTCACGCCGAAGCTGTCGGCGCCGAACATCGAGCCGGTACGGCCGAACCCGGTGATCACTTCGTCAAACACCAGCAGGATGTTGTGCTGGTCGCAAATCTCACGCAGGCGCTTGAGGTAACCCTGTGGCGGCACCAGCACACCAGCGGAACCGGCCATCGGTTCGACAAACACCGCGGCGATGTTCGATGCATCGTGCAACTCGATCAGCTTCAGCAACTCATCGGCCAAGGCGATACCGCCCTGCTCCGGCATGCCGCGGGAGAATGCATTGCTGGCCAGCAAGGTGTGCGGCAGATGATCAACATCCATCAAGCCCTGACCAAACAGCTTACGGTTACCGTTGACGCCGCCCAGGCTAGTACCGGCGATGTTCACACCGTGGTAACCACGGGCGCGGCCGATCATCTTGGTCTTGGTGGCCTGACCCTTCAGGCGCCAGTAAGCACGCACCATCTTCACCGCAGTGTCGGCGCACTCGGAGCCGGAGTCGGTAAAGAACACGTGGTTCAGGTTACCCGGCGTCAGGTCGGTAATCTTTTCCGCCAGCTGGAAGGACAACGGATGACCGTATTGGAAGCCCGGTGAGTAGTCCAGGGTGCCCAGTTGCTTGGCGACCGCTTCCTGGATTTCCTTGCGCGTATGTCCTGCGCCGCAGGTCCACAGGCCCGACAACGAGTCGTACACCTTGCGGCCCTTGTCATCCGTCAGCCAGCTACCCTCGGCGGCCACGATCAGGCGCGGGTCACGCTGGAAGTTGCGGTTGGCGGTGTAGGGCATCCAGTGGGCGTCCAACTTCAGTTGGCTGGCCAGGGACGATGGGGCGTTTTCGGGCATGTTCATCAGCAAAACCTCGCAGGGCAAAAGGCAGCGTCGGGATTGAAAAGCGTTCTTGCAGCTAAATTGCCACGGGGATAAAGTCGGTGAAATCCAACTCTTCTAACCTTCAGTCAGGCCTTCACTAAACTATGAGCAGCCGTCGACCCGACCCCCTGGCCCAAGTCAGCGACTTCGATATTCGCCTGTTGCGTATCTTTCGCAGCGTGGTGGAATGCGGCGGTTTCTCGGCGGCAGAAACGGTGCTCGGGATTGGCCGCTCGGCCATCAGCCAGCAGATGAGCGACCTCGAGCAACGCCTTGGCTTACGCCTGTGCCAACGCGGTCGCGCCGGCTTCTCGCTGACCGAAGAAGGCCGCGAGGTCTATCAATCGGCCCTGCAACTATTAAGTGCCCTGGAAAGTTTCCGCACCGAGGTCAACGGCCTGCACCAGCACTTGCGCGGTGAACTGATCATCGGCCTGACCGACAACCTGGTCACCCTGCCCCACATGCGCATCACCCATGCCCTGGCGCAGCTGAAGGAACGCGGCCCCGACGTACAGATCCAGATCCGCATGATCGCCCCCAACGAAGTGGAGCAAGGCGTACTCGACGGTCGCCTGCATGTCGGCGTGGTGCCCCAGGCCAGCGCCTTGTCGGGCCTGGAGTACCAGCCGCTGTACAGCGAACGCTCGCTGCTCTATTGCGCAGTTGGCCATCCGCTGTTTTATGCCGACGACAAACAACTGGACGACGCACGCATCGACAGCCAAGACGCCATCGCCCCGACCTTCCGTTTACCCGCCGACATCCAGGCCCACTACCAGGCGCTCAATTGCACGGCCAGCGCATCGGACCGCGAAGGCATGGCGTTCCTGATCCTCACCGGCCGTTATATCGGCTACTTGCCGGATCACTACGCCAGCCTGTGGGTGCAACAAGGCCGACTGCGCGCGCTGAAATCGGCCACGCGTTTTTACGATTTAAGCCTCGCATCGGTCACGCGCAAAGGGCGTCGCCCTCATTTGGTGCTGGAAAGCTTCCTGGAAAGTCTGGCCGCAACCCGCTAACTCGGGCCCCGCCTAAAAAGCTGAGCAACTGGACAGCTTTTTGCAAGGGCACCAGGACCTTGAACCGTCCGACTCGAGTTTGCCCGCCATGCCACCAGAATCCTCCAACCCCAGCGACCTGATCTACGGCCTCAACGACCGGCCCAAACCCGCCCCCGCGCTATTGGCCGCCTTGCAACATGTGCTGGCGGCTTTCGTCGGCATCATCACCCCGCCCCTGATTATCGGCTCCACGCTGGGCCTTACCGCCCACCTGCCCTACCTCATCAGCATGGCGCTGATGGTGTCCGGCGTGGGCACCTTCATCCAGGCACGTAGGCCGTTCGGCATCGGCGCCGGCATGATCTGCCTGCAAGGCACCAGCTTTGCGTTTCTTGGCGCAGTGTTGTCGGCTGGATTCCTGGTGAAGCAACGCGGCGGCAGCCCGGAAGACATCCTGGCGATGATCTTTGGCGTGTGCTTTTTCGGCGCCGCAGTACAGATCGTGCTGAGCCGCTTTATTGGCCAGTTGCGCCGGGTTATCACGCCGCTGGTCACCGGAATCGTGATTACGCTGATCGGCATCAGCCTGATCAAAGTCGGCATCACGGATTTGGGCGGCGGCTTCAATGCGCCTGACTTCGGCGCGCCCATCAACCTGGCGTTGGGCCTGTTCGTGGTGCTGACGATCATCCTGCTCAACCGTTCGAACACGCCATGGGTGCGCCTATCGGCAATCATTATCGGCCTGGCAGTCGGCAGCCTGGCGGCGTGGTTCAGCGGCAAGCTGGTGCCCCAAGCCCTGCCCGACCTGCCGCTGGTGAGCCTGCCGATCCCGTTTCGCTTTGGTTTCAGCTTCGACTGGAGCGCTTTCCTACCCATCGCGCTGATTTATCTGATCAGCAGCATCGAAACCGTCGGCGACCTGACCGCCAACTGCATGATCGCCCGCCAGCCCATCAGCGGCCCTTCTTATATAAGCCGACTCAAGGGCGGCGTGCTGGGGGATGGCGTCAGCTGCATGATCGCCGCCACCTTCAGCGCGTTCCCCAACACTACCTTTGCGCAGAATAACGGCGTGATCCAGCTCACCGGCGTGGCCAGCCGTTATGTCGGCCTGTATATCGGCGTGGTGCTGTTTTGCCTCGGCCTGTTTCCGTTGATTGGCGCTATGTTGCAGCAAATCCCCAAGCCCGTATTGGGCGGCGCCACCCTGGTGATGTTCGGCAGCGTAGCCGCCGCCGGTGTGCGCATTCTCGCTCAGGCACCGCTGGACCGACGCAGCATGCTGATCATCGCCACCTCGTTTGGCGTCGGCCTGGGGATCGCCGCTCAACCTAACCTGCTGCACTTGATGCCCACCCTGGTACAGAACCTGTTCGACTCGGCCATCACCAGCGGCGGGCTCACGGCCATTGTGTTGTGCCTGTTACTGCCGGAAGCCAAAGCGACAACCCCTGCCGCAAACCGCGCGTCGGAAAGCGACACCCTGGAACCGCTTTGACGGTTTTATTGCATCGGGACTTGTCTGAGGCTTGAGGGTGGGTTATCTGTGCACACGTCGCCATCATCGATCAGCACGGAAACCTCCATGAGCCTCGAAGTTCCTGCCCACAGCAACCCCGCCGGTAAACCCGCCAGCCGCATTCGGCAAAAGAACGAACAAGCGATTCTCCAGGCGGCTGAAGATGAATTCGCGCGCCACGGCTACAAAGGCACGAGCATGAATACCATTGCCGCCAGCGCCGGGTTGCCGAAGGCCAACTTGCATTACTACTTCACCAATAAGCTGGGCCTGTATATCGCGGTGCTCAGCAATATCCTGGAGTTGTGGGACAGTACGTTCAACGCCCTGACCGCTGATGACGAGCCGGCTGTAGCCCTCACCCGCTACATTCGCACCAAGATGGAATTCTCGCGGCGCCACCCCCAGGCCTCGCGGATTTTCGCGATGGAAATCATCAGCGGCGGCGAATGCCTGACCGAATATTTCAGCCAGGACTACCGCGCCTGGTTCAGCGGCCGGGCCGCGGTGTTCCAGGCCTGGATGGACGCCGGCAAGATGGACCCGGTTGACCCGGTCCATTTGATCTTCCTGTTGTGGGGCAGCACCCAGCACTATGCCGACTTCGCCACGCAGATCTGCCGCGTTACCGGTCGCACCAAGCTGACCAAGCAGGACATGGAAGACGCCGGCACCAACCTGATCCACATTATTCTCAAGGGCTGCGGCGTCAAGCCAGCCTACTGAAGAAGCGACTTATGCCTTTCACGCTCACCGGTCTTTGCGAGTTTCGCGAAGAAATTCGCAAAAGCCGATTTATCACCCTCGCCGCTCCGATCACCAGCGCGCAGGACGCCCAGGCGTTTTTCGAGCAACACAGCGACTTGAATGCCACGCATAACTGTTGGGCCTGGAAGCTGGCCGATCAATACCGCAGCAATGACGACGGCGAACCTGGCGGTACCGCCGGGCGGCCGATCCTTGCGGCCATCGAAGCGCAAGGTTTTGATCAGGTCGCGGTGCTGGTGATCCGCTGGTACGGCGGCATCCAGCTGGGTACCGGCGGCCTCGCCCGCGCGTACGGCGGCGGCGCGAATAAATGCCTGCAGACCGCCGAGCGTATCGAGCTGATCAGCCGCGTGCCGCTGAGGTGCGCCTGTGGTTTTTCCGAGTTGAACCTGGTCAAGCTGCGCCTCGCAGAGCTTGGCGGGCTGGTGGTAGAGGAACATTTCACCGCCAACGGCGTAGAGCTTCAGCTTGCACTGGGCGAAGCGCATATTGACACCCTGCAAACCCAACTTGCCGACTTGAGCCGTGGGCGCATCCTGCTGCAACGCTGAAGCTGGTAATGTAGCCCACTGAATTCCCTGAATTGCACTTTCAAAGGAAGCCTTCCATGTCTACGCCAAAAACCGCACTGATCATCGGCGCCTCACGCGGGCTGGGCCTTGGCCTGGTCAAGCAATTGCTGCAGGACGGCTGGAACGTGACCGCCACCGTGCGTGATCCGAGCAAGGCCGATGCGCTGAAAGCCGTGGGCGCGGTGCAGATCGAGAAACTCGACATGGACGATCAGCAAGCCGTGATCGCCCTGAGCCAGCGCCTCAAGGATCGGACCTTCGACCTGCTATTCGTCAATGCCGGCGTCAAGGGCCCGGCCAATCAGGAGCCTGGCCACGCGACCCTGGCGGAAGTCGGCCAACTGTTCTTCACCAACGCCGTGGCGCCGATCAACCTGGCGCAGCGCTTTGTCGGGCAGATCCGCAAAGACAGCGGCGTACTGGCCTTCATGAGTTCGGTGCTGGGCAGCGTGACCATCCCCGACGGCTCGGACCTGGCACTGTACAAGGCGAGCAAGGCCGCGCTCAACTCAATGACCAACAGTTTCATCACCCAACTTGGCGACCACAAACTCACCGTGCTGTCGCTGCACCCAGGCTGGGTCAAGACCGACATGGGCGGCGAAAACGCGCACATTGATGTCGAAACCAGCGTGCGCGGCCTGGTCGATCAGGTGAATGCCTACACCGGCAAGGGCGGTCATCACTTTGTGGACTACAAGGGCGATACCATCGCCTGGTAAACGCAAGCGGACCGTTATCGAGCGATTGCCGCCGATAACGATCCCCGCGTAGACTGCCCCCTCGCCCTCACCGGCGACCCTGGATCAGCAGACAGGGCAACACTGAGCTGGCAAACCTGAACCCATCATTCAGAGGAGCCGGCCAATGCCTGCGACCCGTATCTGGTTAAAAAACCCCCTCGCGATTTTCACTGCCAACGGCCTCGACGCCCGAGGCGGCCTGGTGCTGCAAGACGGTGTGATAACCGAAGTGCTGGGCTGGGGCAAAGCACCCGCCGTACCTTGCGGCCAAGTGTTCGATGCTCGCGAACATGTGATCCTCCCCGGGTTGATCAACACCCACCACCACTTCTACCAAACCCTGACCCGTGCCTGGGCACCCGTGGTCAACCAGCCGTTGTTCCCCTGGTTGAAAACCCTGTACCCGGCCTGGGCACGACTCACCCCGGAAAAACTCGCACTCGCCAGCAAAGTCGCGCTGGCCGAGTTGCTGCTCTCGGGCTGCACCACCGCTGCAGACCACCACTACCTGTTTCCCGACGGCCTGGAAAATGCCATCGACGTACAGGTGGAAACCGTGCGTGAACTGGGCATGCGCGCCATGCTCACCCGCGGCTCCATGAGCCTGGGCGAAGCGGACGGTGGCCTGCCGCCACAGCAGACCGTGCAGCAAGGCCAAGTGATTCTCGACGACAGCCAGCGCCTGATCCGCGAGTACCACGAGCGAGGCGACGGCGCGCAGATCCAGATTGCCCTGGCGCCGTGCTCGCCGTTTTCCGTCACCCCGGAAATCATGCAGGCCAGCGCCGAACTGGCCAACCAGATTGACGTGCGACTACACACCCACCTGGCGGAAACCCTCGACGAAGAAGACTTCTGCCTGCAACGCTTCGGCCTGCGCACCGTGGACTACCTCGACAGCGTCGGCTGGCTCGGCCCGCGCACCTGGCTGGCCCACGGCATTCACTTCAACCCGGATGAAATCGCGCGCCTGGGCGCTGCCGGCACCGGCATCTGCCATTGCCCAAGCTCGAATATGCGCCTGGCATCCGGCATCTGCCCGACCCTGGACCTGCTCGCCGCCGGCGCACCTATCGGCCTTGGGGTAGACGGCTCGGCCTCCAACGATGCTTCGAACATGATCCTCGAAACGCGCCAGGCCCTGTATATCCAGCGCCTGCGTTACGGCGCAGAAAAGATCACTCCCGCGGGCGTGCTGGGCTGGGCCACCAAAGGCTCGGCGCAGTTGCTGGGGCGTACGGATATCGGCGAATTGGCCGTAGGCAAACAGGCCGACCTGGCGCTGTTCAAACTGGATGAGTTGCGTTTTTCCGGCAGCCACGATCCGATCTCGGCACTGCTGCTGTGCGGCGCCGACCGTGCGGATCGGGTGATGGTTGGTGGCAAGTGGCGCGTGATTGACGGCCAGGTCGAGGGCCTGGATTTGAAAGGCTTGATTGCCGATCACAGCCAGGCGGCGCGGGAATTGATCGCCGGAACCTAAGCCAAACGCAGCTCAGAATGTGGGAGGGGGCTTGCCCCCGAT
>NZ_JBAWDE010000047.1:0-28805 GCF_049590575.1 Pseudomonas sp. | reverse complement strand
CCATCCAAACAGGGCTGCAAAGCCGCCCTGTTTGGATGGACCTTACTTTGAAGAGCTAAAAGCGACCACGTTGTCCAGGATTTACCACGGAATTCCACCGGTGGATAACCGTTCTTCAAGTCCAAATTGGCGCTGAATTTAGAACCTTGACCGGGTTTATCCACAGGCGTAGAACTGGCCGTGCAAGCGCTGTCGATGACAGCAACCCAGGTGGCCCGAACCTTGAAAGTCACGCCGCTCCCGCGGTGGTTCCCCCCATAAGGCGATTAGCGTCCGGCAGCTCGCCCGGTCACCTCCCCGGTGATGGATGCCTACTTCAGATCATGGCCCTCGTGCGCCAGACGACACTTCCTACTCCGCTGCCCTGCAGCAAACTATCCGCTTGGCCGAATCTTGCGCCAACCTGCGCCCGTCTCTTTCTTCTGGAAAGAGACGGGCGCTCATACCACTGCTGCAGCCCATATAGAACTTGGCTTTGCCGCAATCCTCCTCATGACAATCGGCGTGACAAACACCGAAGTCACCAACAACAGCGATGTAGATGATGGTCCCGCAGCCATGGATTGGACTGCACCTGGCTGACAGTCAGGCATGCCCCTGTCATCGCATCGCTGCCTTCACCCGACTCAGGATCTCGCGGCACTGGTTTCGTCAGCCAACGCAGCCTCCACCCGCCCACCGGTTTCGGTGTTCAGGAGGCCAGATCATGAGATGCCCATGCTCCCGGTCGTAAGGAGCCGTCAGTCCCGCGTTAGTGGACACCCCCACAGGCCGCAGGGGCCTTGATCCCTGATAACACTCAACATTCTTGGCGGGATGACGTGGGGAACATTTTCAAGGTTTAGCTTGGAGAGGAGTTTGATCATGGCACTCGTGGGGAGACGGGATGGGCGCAATTTTGGCTGCGGCCGGCAACTGAGCTATGCCGGGCCACAGGCAATACGCGATATGTTTGGCGGCGGGCATTACGGCACGGTCAAGGCACACTGTGATCGGTGGCAGGCATTCGTGAAGTGGTGCCGCTCCGAACGGGGACCCGGTATCAATGATGCACGGCAGATTGATCGGAAGGTACTGGTCGACTATACGGCGTATCTGCGCGACGCGGTTTGGCGCGGTGACCTCGCCATCAGCACTGCACAAAACCGGCTATCCAGCGTTAACAGGACCATGGCGGCGCTTCGCGGTGATCAGTGCGTGAAATTGCCAAGCCCGAGCAAGGCGCTGGCAATGCAGCGCAACGGAGTTCGCCAGTCGATGCCACAAGGCCAGGACCGCGAACAAGTTAAGCAGATCGTCGATGCACTTTGCAGTCGTGATCAGAGACGG
The DNA here is from genome assembly GCF_049590575.1 of Pseudomonas sp. Lineage (GTDB taxonomy): Bacteria > Pseudomonadota > Gammaproteobacteria > Pseudomonadales > Pseudomonadaceae > Aquipseudomonas. The sequence continues at coordinate 27,476 of NZ_JBAWDE010000047.1, read as the reverse complement.
GCAGCAGCGATCGTTGTGTTGGCGCGAGCCACCGGCATGCGCTTGCGTGAGGCTATTTTGGCTGATCTGCCACGGCTAATCCGAGAGGCTAAAGACCTAGGCAGGATTAATATTCAGGATGGAACCAAAGGCGGCCGCGCCGGGGCCTCGGCGCCACGTTGGATAGCAGTGGACGACCATATTCGTGGCGCACTTGGATTCGCATGGCAGGCGTCACCTGTAGGTAGCCGCAACCTGATTGCGCCACACGAAAGCTACCTAAGTTTTCTGCAAAAGATCATCCGCCCTGCGCGGGACATCTTGCATGCACAGAACCTCAAAGGCTTCCATGAACTACGAGCGGCGTATGCATGTGAGCGTTATGAGCAAATCACTCAACACCGCGCGCCGATCAGCGGCGGCCAATGTTGCGTGGCAGACAGGAGCCTTGATCGTGAAGCTCGAAGGCAAATCAGCTATGAGCTGGGGCACGACCGGATCGACGTAGTCGCTGCCTACATTGGAGGAAGGACATGAGCAAGCCATTCGATATGGAGTTGTTCTTGGCTGGCGTACTGACCGGCTCACACGCAACGCAGCAACGTCATTTACGCCAAGCGAAGCTCATTCAGAGTGAAATTGCAGAGCGTTGGCAGCGAGAAACCCCATGGGCTTGGCAGAGGAAGCATGTGACATGGTTTCTCGAACATCGCATGAGCCAGCGCAGTGAGGCGACGCGGTACTACTATCTGCTAACGGCCAGGCTGCTCGCACGGCGCCTAGAAAAGCCATGGCTTTTCAGTCTCTGAGTGAGAGCGACAGCTTTCGATCCACCAGCCGCTCGTGAAGGGCATCTGACACTCAGGATCTACCGTTAAACTATAGCCCCTAGCCACCAGCAGCTTGGGTTTGTGCGGAGCCAGGGCATACGCGAGCGTGGTAATGTGCGCCAACCGCAAGCTTCTCTAAATTGGTTTTTGATTTTTTTACTCATAATGAAATCGTTGATCGGATATAAAACATGTTGAATTTCAACGAGATAGCTAAAATTTTTTCCAGCAGCAACATCAATTCCGTTTCGGGGGGCGATCTGTCCCTTGTCACGAGAGTGGCTAAATGCTATCAAGACAGCTTTGATGACACCTTTACTGTTGCTAGCGTGTTTGAATTTTGTTATCACCTACTGTGCAGGGAATATCGCAATGAATACTATTATAAAAATTCTATTGCAAAGAAAATTCTCCTCGGAAGACATTCAATAAACAGTTCGACTATGCTCACTGAATTCAGAGTAGGTGCAAACAAAGCAGACTGCGTGATCGTCAATGGCATATCAACATGTTATGAGATAAAAACCGATTACGACAACCTAACCCGGCTAAAACCTCAAATCGACTCTTACCTGAAGATATTCGACAAAGTTAACGTAGTTGTCTCTAAGAAAAATCTAACCTCAGTACTGCACACAGCACCTGAAGAAGTAGGGGTCATATTACTAAACAAGAGCGGCACTTTTCGAGAGATGAGATCTGCGCAACTTACAGGTGCACAGATTGATGTTCGGGTCTTAATGAGATCTCTTAGACGTGACGAATACGTGGGGCTTACCGAATCGTTGTTTGGCTCGGCACCCAATGTGAGCAATACCGAGATCTTTCGTGAGTGTGAGCGCTTACTGACATCTGCCGCCAACGAGAAGATTCGTACTGAGTTTAGAAAAATCATTCGTCAAACCAGAGCTTTGGACAAGGACTTCATACTGTCTTTACCTACATCCTTAATAGCGGCCGGAGTCGAATTTGGATCAACCCGCAAGGCCCGAGCTGGGCTTGTGGAAAACATGAACTCAATCTTAAGTAAGGAAACTTTATGTACTGCCCAATCCTTAAAGGCAAACAGTTTGAACTAACTGCACTCAGGGAACTCGTTGGACATATACCCTCCAGCAATGTATGCCCCATTTTAGAACCTGTAAATTTAAACCTTGCCCCCCTAGCGACTACCATCTCCGAATTGACAGCAGCTGGCATCAGCTCGTGGGTAGTAATTAATCCTTCGCAAAGTGAATTCGCAAGTTCGGCGTCAAACATTTTTGCTTCTCTGAGAACCCACCTTGCAACTATTGGGACTGGCCAAGGTTCATTTGTCCCATGTATAAAAATACGTGATGCGTCTGATGCGCCTGCCATCGCACTATTAAAAAGCTTTACCATACCTTTTGTCGCTTATGTTGAAGGTATTGTTACACCTGGCCTCGTTGTGGATCTAATGAGAGCATCTGCTGTGGCACTCAATCCAGACAAAACGAATGTTTCGGTATGGGGAACTCTTCCAAGAGCCGTCCTCTTTCATGATGGCTTTGACAAAAAAACCAGAAATTTAGATTACGGCACAGAATCGTATTACTCAGACTTTCACAATGGGTATAAAGCGTTCCCAAATGCTATCGGATTCGGCGATTATACGATTCTCAGCGAACGCCTCGTAGAAGGTGGCGGCCCAGCATTTGTCGTTACCCTGCACATGTCCTACCTTGATCCCTCACGGTCAACTCAAATGTATGTGCGCCATTTCTCCTCCTACTCTGACAATGACAGCCAAAGTGACCCCGGTGGTAAATTTCGCGAAGCTCTAGATTTGCTTATTTCCCATGTATCAACGAACCCAGGAAACTTTGTCAACACTGCAGGCCTGCAAGAATTTATAACTCTTCATGGCACTCGACACTACCCTGGACTTGGCATAGTTAAAAAAGCATCAATCAAGCATCATATTCAGACGCTATCCACATGGTAATTCATTCCGCATGTCTTATCGGGCCAACTTTCATCCCCTCACAGGGAGTTGTTCGTGAAATCGTTCGAGAGTAATAAAATCGTTTCATCCAAAATATAAATTGCTCGCAAACTTGCGATCAGAGCTTGAACTCTCGCCCAACATCAACTTCATCTATTTCATATAGTCGTGCGGGCTTCTAATATTTAACGAAGCCCTGCACAACTCAATCTATTTTAGCTGGCAGTGCTCAGTACGATTACGTGAGAAGTCTCCATCTATGCGCTCTGAACAACGACCGATGTCCGTCATTTTTTCATAAGCCCCCTCTTCTTACAAACCTTAGAGGCGGCGGTTTTCAACCCACTGGGCACCTCTAGAAGCTCCCGCCTTTCTGCGCTTGTAGCCCCCACTGCAAGCAATTCTTACCAGCAAATAACATGTGAGAAAAATACAAAAAACTCTGCGAGAGCAGAAAAAACTCTTACAATCCAAGATCGGTTTTCCTACACATTTTTTGCCCCCACTGATACACAAGAGATAGCCCCGTGAGTGACTCAGACAGCTCATCCGTGCCACTGGTTGACGTAGTGAAGCTTGCCGCATCCCTTCAGCGTTTCGCAGATGATCGCGACTGGCAGCAGTTCCACTCCCCAAAAAATCTCATCTTGGCGCTCACTGGCGAGGTAGGAGAGCTGTGCGAGATTTTCCAATGGATGAGCGATGCCGATTCGCTCTCCGTAGCTAAAGATCCCGAAATCGGCCTCGCCGTAAAAGACGAATTGGCGGACGTACTGATGTATCTGGTTCGCCTGAGCAGCGTGCTCGGCATCGACCTCAACGAGGCGGTGACACGGAAACTCGCCTCGAACGGCCAGAAATACCCCGTGGATAAAGCCAAAAGCAGCAGCAAAAAGTACGACCGACTCTGATCAACCCGAATCTAAGGACAACCCGTGATCGTTTACGCTGCGACCAAACAGCAATTTCTAAAAGACAACGATAACGATGACATCGAGGACGTGATCCTCAGGCATTTCAAGGAAGCCACCGGCAAGAACGTTGGCAAGTCGGAAATCAGGTCGTGGCAAGGATCTCTAACGTATATGGCAAAGGTCCTTAGGGATGAAGGCCTGCCGAGCGACGCGGGCCTAGCCATTGAGCTGCACATTCCGCAGTCGTCGAAGCGAATCGATTTTCTGCTCACCGGTCGCGACGAAAATCAGGCAAAAAAAGCCGTCTTGATCGAATTGAAGCAATGGAGCAAGGCCAGCGCCACTACCAAGGATGCCATCGTCAAAACGGCATTGGGTGGCGGCCTCGTTGAGACCATTCACCCGTCCTATCAAGTATGGTCATACGCCGCGCTGCTGGAGGGTTTCAACGAGGCGGTGTATGACAAAAGCATCGAGATCCGTCCGTGTGCCTACCTTCATAACTACGTCAGCGACGGCATCATCGACTCAGCCCACTACGAGCCCCACATCAGCAAAGCCCCACTGTTCCTGAAAGGGCCGGATGAGCTCACCAAACTCAGAAGCTTCCTGAAAAAGCATATTGTTCACGGCGACAACAAAGAGGTTCTCTACGAACTGTCCGATGGGAAAATCCGTCCGTCCAAAGCGCTAGCCGAAGCCCTCGAAGGGCTGATGACAGGCAAGCCAGAGTTCGTATTGATTGACGATCAAAAAGCAATTTTTGAATCAGCGCTTGCGGCAGCAAGCGAAGCCTCGGACCAGGCACCAAAGGTGCTGATCATTGAAGGGGGGCCGGGCACCGGGAAAACTGTTCTGGCTATCAATTTACTGGTGAGGCTCACAGAATTGAGGCTGTTAAGCAAATATGTCTCGAAGAATGCCGCCCCACGCAAGGTCTACGAAAGCAAACTGGTTGGCACCATAAAACGCAGCCATTTCTCGAATTTCTTTTCAGGCTCTGGGGCGTTCATCGACACTGAGCCCAACACATTCGATGCGCTTATCGTGGACGAAGCTCACCGGCTGAATGAGAAAAGCGGGCTTTATGGGAACCTTGGCGAAAACCAGATCAAGGAGCTGATTGAATCAGCGAAATGCTCAATTTTCTTCATCGATGAAGACCAACGTGTGACCCTGAGCGACATAGGCAGCAAGCAGGCGATACGCGCCTTTGCCAAAACCAAGGGGGCTGTGATCGAAGAATATGTGCTGTCTTCACAGTTTCGCTGCAGTGGTTCTGACGGTTACATGGCATGGCTGGATGACGTCCTTGGCATTCGCTCGACAGCAAATCCGACGCTCGACACCTCTGAGTACGAGTTCAAGGTGTTCGACTCGCCTCAGGCGCTGCATGACGCCATTGACGAGAAAAACCATGGAAACAAGGCTCGTGTGGTCGCGGGCTATTGCTGGCCTTGGTTGAGCAAGAAAGATCCCACCGCTGCTGATATCGTCATTGGTGACTACAAACGCCAATGGAACCTGGACCAGGATGGCAGCCTATGGATCATCGCTGAGAACTCCATCGAGCAGGTTGGCTGCATTCATACCTGCCAAGGTTTGGAAGTCGATTACATCGGGGTGATCATCGGGCCAGACCTAGTCGTACGTGACGGCAAGGTAGTGACATCCCCGGATGAGCGCGACAAGCGCGATAAATCGATTCGCGGCTGGAAAAAAATGATGAAAGAGCAACCTACCCTCGCGAAAAATGAAACAGACGTGATAATCAAAAATACATACCGAACCCTGATGACACGCGGGATGAAGGGTTGCTACCTGTACTGCACCGACAAAGAGACTGCGCAATATTTCGAGAGTCGGCTTAACCAGCACAGCAATCATTGACGCTATCGTTTGCTAGGAGCCACTGTACGTGCGGCGAGTGGGGACATCGTACGCGCAGGGGCATCAATCAACAGCGCGACCATTTGCTTGATAGATTCGATCCCGATTCGTTTATGGGACGGAGCTCAAAAAGCACCGTCCATCGGAATCCAGACCACGCAGCGTTCCAACTGGTATTCCAAGCAAGTTGACAAATAAATTATTAACCAGAAAAAACAGATAGATACCGATTTGTTTCAAATTACCCCGGCCCACCACTTCAAAGCATCGACAGAGCCCGCCCAGTGCGGGTTTTGTTGTTTCTGAGGTTTGGAAAGCCTCGCCGACCGGCTTTCGGATTTTTCCTGCACGATCTGGCGCCGTTGGTGAACTGGCGCGCGATGACCGACGCGGATAGCCTTCCCCGGCCGCTGCAAAATCAGCGACCGGGTTTAGCAGCTCGGTTAATATCAAGGCCTGCAAAGCCAGCCTCTGCTCCTACGATGCTTTTTCGCGTCGGTTGGTTCGCGTTATGGCGGCTGTGCGTGGGGCACTTTCGGGTGCGCTGGGTTCCTTGATTCCTGGTCTGCTAACCCGCGTACAGTCGCCACCCTTTTCGTTTAGCAGCGATGTCTGGCGGCTCCATTAATCAAGGAGTTTCAGCCATGAAAAAAATCACCCCCAATCCACCCTCTGCCAACCTCTTCACCCTCACCCAAGACATCCCCGCCGAAACCCTGCTGATTCAGGCCAGCGAAACCCTCGCGTCACTCAACGCCATGACCACCGATCTGGCGTTCGAACTGGAGGGCGCACACCGTCACAAGCTGCTGGCAGCCCAACAACTTATTGTATTGGGCGAGTTGTTGATCGATCGCATGCTGGACACGCTGGCGCCCCGCCACGGTGCGCAACCTGCCCCGTAACGAAAAAGGCCGAGACGCGCTCAAGCGGCTCGGCCTTAGAGCATTATTCGAGCCCCTGAATATTCCCCCCATCCGTTCACGAAACGTTCAGAAACCCTGACAGATACTAGCCAATCGCAATGACCGTTCCCCCCGGACGGCCCCCTGCCCTGGTAGCCACAACCCATGACGCGCCCCGCTCCTTTGCTGCTGTTGCTTGCTGCTTTGTTGTTCTTCTTCGCCCTGGGAAACCACGAGCTGCAAGGTTCCACCGAAGCCCGCGTCGCCGGGATTGCCATGGCCATGCACCTGGACAATAACTGGGTGGTGCCGCAGTTGTTTCGCGAGCCCTTTCTGGAAAAACCGCCCCTAAGCCTGTGGATCGACGCCGGGGCGATTCGTCTGTTTGGCGGCACCACGTGGGCCGTGCGGCTGGCTTCGGCGTTTGCCGGGTTGTTCAGTGTGATGCTGTTCTACGCGATGCTGCGGCAGTTTGGCCGCCCAAAAATATTGGCGTTCAGCGCGGCGCTGATCCTCGCGACCATGGCCAGTTACTGGAGCAATGTGCGCGGCGTCGGTGAGGATTCGTTGCTCAGCCTCGGTGTGACCACCGCGCTGCTGGCGTTCTACCAGGCCGTGCGACCTGAGCGCGAGGGTTCCAGCGCTTGGGCCTGGGCGCTGTTTACCGTGGGGATGGTGATCGCCACGTTGAGCAAGGGCGTGCTGGGCCTGGCAATGCCGGGCATTGTGATTTTTGTGTACTTGGCCAGCACCAGCTTGATGGACAAACGCCTGCGCATTGGCGACTGGCTGCGGCCCGCGCTATTCACCTTGCTGGCGCTGGTGCCGCTGATGATCTGGTTGGGTTTCCTGTATCAGCGCGGCGGCCTGCAGGCGGTGGGCGAGGTGCTGTGGACCAACAGCGTCGGGCGGTTCAGCGGCTCGTTTGTCGAAGCCGGGCATTACGAACCGATCTATTACTACATCGCCAAGCTGCCGGAGGCATTCCTGCCCTGGAACATCCTGGTGTACCTGGGGTTGTGGCACTTCCGTAAAAGCCTGGTGCAGAACCGTTACCGTTTGTTTTTCAGCGTGTGGCTGGTGGCGCAGTTCACCCTGCTGACGCTGGCGTCGAGCAAACGCACGGTGTACCTGATGGCATTGACGCCTGCCGCGGCCGTACTGGCTGCCGAATATGCACGGGTATTGCTGGGGTGGCTCAAAGACCACAGGCCTGCGCTGTATAAACACCACAGAACGTTGGTGGGCGGCGTGTTTACGCTGGCGGTGGCCTGCTATCTGGTCGCCGCGTTCTGGTTCGCGCCCAAAGCCGACGTGCGCCAGTCGTTCGTGCCGTTGATCAGTCAGATCCAGGCACTGCAAGCCGAAGGCAGGGAGGTGGTGTTGTTTCAGCCCAACGAGCGGATTGCCGGAGCCAGTGTGTTCTATACCCAGGCCTATCTGCCGATCCTGCAGACGGAGACCGAGCTGCGCGCCTACTTGGCGGCCAAGCCCGGCAACCTTGCGCTGCTGGACCATACCGACGAGTTTACCCAACCGGTAACGGTGGTCAAGGAGATGTCGATCAACCGCCAGCCCTATTACTTCATTGAGCAGTAGGGCCGGCGCGGGGCATCAGTGCTTGGTGAGTTTGTCCAGGTAACCCATGGCAAACGCCGAGACCACGAAGGTCATGTGGATGATCACGTACCACATCAAATGCTGCGGATCGACGTTTTTGGCGTCCATGAAGATGCGCAGCAGGTGAATCGAGGAAATCGCCACGATGGACGCCGCCACTTTCATCTTCAGTGACGAAGAGTCCATGGTGCCCAGCCAGTTGAGCTTTTCCTTGTTCTCATCGATGTCCAGTTGCGAGACGAAGTTCTCGTAGCCGGAAATCATCACCATCACCAGCAAGCCACCGACCAGCGCCATGTCGATCAACGACAGCAGCAGCAAGATCACTTCCGATTCCAACATGCTGAAGATGTTAGGCAGGACGTGGATGATTTCCTGGAAAAACTTCAGCGCCAAAATCAGCAGGCCCAAGGACAACCCGAGGTAAATCGGCGCCAGCAGCCAGCGCGAGGCATACATCGTATTTTCGATAAAGCGTTCCATTGGATCTCACACAGCTTGGCTAAAAATGGCTGCGAGTATACCAGCCGCCGTCAAACACCTGTAACCGCGAGAAATCTGACCTGGGCGGCATCTGTAAGAGAATTTTTCTGCTAGTGTCGAGCCCATCAACTCGGCTCGATGCTGTCGGACAGGAAGATTCAGATGACGGATGTGCGATTCCCTTTGGCCACGATTGGCCTGTGTGCGGCGTTGCTGATGGCCAGCGGCTGCTCTCCCAAAGAAGAGCAGAAACAGGCCAGCCTCGAAGAGAAAACCGCAAAGTTCGAACAGTCGCTGGACAGCATTCAAGACCCCAAGCTCAGAGACGCCATCGCCGACCTCGGCGGCTCGCTGCTGTTACTGGAGCGGGCGCGCGTCAAGCTCGCCGACAAGCCCATCGAAGCCGAATACGGCGAAGACACCCTGGCCCTGCTCAAACACTACCCCTCGCCCCAGGCTTTGGTCGACACCTACATCAACGGCCTGTTCGTGCTGCGCCGGGGCTCGCACTCCGATTACCTGACGGACCTGCAGCCGGTGTTCCCGTTCAACTTCAACTCGCCGGACCAGTTCCCGTTCCCCCACGCCCTGGAATGGCAGTCGGTGACCTTGAGCAACAATAAAGTCATCCCCTTTCAGCCGGAATGGTCGGAAACCGACCCGGGTATCCAGCTGAGCCCCAGCAGTTCCAACCTCACCAACCCCGATGACCTGACGGTGACTTACCCGTTCATCGAAGGTATCGAGACCGAGAACAAAAGCCAGCCGCAGCCCGTGAGCCTCAAGGGCGCGGTGGAAGTGATCGCGCCGGGCAAGGTACTGACCTTCGACTTGTCGAAAAAAGACGTGGGGCACACACGCACCGAGGGCAATATCACCCTCAACCTGCTGCTGCTGGAAAAAAACTACGCCGAGATCGAGCTGACCAACAGCGCGCCGCTGGCGCCGGAAGTCGGTGAGGAGTCGCCCAACCCGCTGCTGGTGCAGGCGCGCGACAGCACCGGGCAGTTTCTGACCCGCTCGGGCTCGATCAATGAGAACGCTGCGCAAGTGGCGTTCTACGAGAAACAGCTGGCCGAGATGCAAAAGCAGACGGCCTGGTCGGATGCCTTCGAAAAACAACTGACGGACGAACAAAAAGCCTTCGAACACAAGCAGACCAGCCACTACGCCAAGGTGTATTTCAACGGCCTGATCGATAACCTGCAGGTCGATGTACTGGATTTTTCCAAGGCCACGGTCACGCGCAAAGACCTCGACCTGCCGGTGCTGCGCTTTGACAAGAACAGCCTGCAGAACACCGTGCAGCCCTTGCCGATGCCGGTCACGGTGTATGACGACGGCGCCGCCAGCTGGCTCAAGGACGCGGCGATGACCGAGGATCAGTTGAAAAACAGCGTCACCATCAGCCAATCGACTGACGACTCCAGCGCCGCGAAGATCGTGTTCGATCACCCGTTCACCTTCAACGACGACCTGGTCGGCGCCGAGCGCAACAACAGCGACGCGCCTATCACCTTCTTCACCGCGGACGACAAGGGCGAACGCGGCGAGCCCATCGAGCTGCCGGCCGAAGCCTTCGAGCTGAACGCCGGAAGCGGCACGCTGACTTACGACCTCAACCTGTTCCCGGAAAACCCGGCCTTTGTGGTCGGCTCGGTGCCGCTGTTCCTGGCCACCATCGAGAAAGCCACGCTTGACGTGACCAAACTGCCTAAAGGGCTGTCGCTCAAGGACAACGCACTGGTTGTCGACCAGAAGGAATTCCCCGCCGACAGCTGGCGCTTCTACGCCAAAGACGCCAGCGGCAATTACCTCAAGGAAATTCTCGGCGTAAGCCACCGCGCCGAGGAATACGGCACCGCGCTGTTCGACGTGCATTACTTCTACGGCCAGCCAACCACGCTGGAAAGCTACCAGCGTACCGACCTCGACACCGTGCAATACGGCTTCGAGGTCAAGCTCGATAAGCCGCAGGGCAAATGATGCTCAGTGGTGGGTCTCGCTGGCCGGGTGCGAGCGCCCGCCATTGAGCTGGCGCAGATGGGCCTGCAGGTGCAGGCACCAGATCTGCGGGTCGTCCGCCAGCTCGTAGCCGTGCAGGGTCAGGCTTTCGACAATTGACTCCAGAATGGTTTCTGCCACGAAAGGCCCATGAAACGGGCCCTGAGACTTGATAGTGGAAGGCTGTTCACCGGTCATTCCGGCCGCAAACAGCAGCGTCCACATCCCGTTATCCCCCGCAAGAGGGCGAATGGAGCATTCGATACGGGTGACCAGGCCCAGGCACTGGCGGGTAAGGCAAAGGTTGCGCGACATGGCAGCGACCCTCGGTAGTTCGGTATTCAACCTCAGCCTGAAGCGAGGCTGTTTCTATCCAGCGACTCCTGTGGATATCCCTAGCGCTGAGAATAGAAGAAAACCGGTACAAACCAAGGTTGCAGGGACCAACGGCGTTGGCCCTTGCTGAACGAGTCAAAAACATGACGAATAGGACTTTGTGGCGGACGGGCTTGTTGTGGCGAGCGGGCTTGCCGCGCGTTGGGCTGCGTAGCAGCCCCAATCAGATCGCTCGCCACACGAGCCCGTCAGCGCGGCGAATCAGGTCGGCTTGGCTTCGGCCAGCGCCTGCTGCGCCAGCTCCTTTTCCGCCTCCTTCAAGTCTTCTTCGCTGATCATCTCGGCAATCGCGCGCAAACGCTCGACCACCCGCGCGTTGACGGTGCCTTCCGGGAACTGCCCCTCTGCGTCAGGCTCACCGGCATCTTCCCCCACCAGCAGGCTCAGTGCCTCGTCCGCCTGGCGCACCGCATAGATGTGGAATTGCCCGTCGCGTACGGCTTGCAACACCTTTTCATCCAGCATCAGCGTGGCCACGTTGGCTTGCGGAATGATCGCCCCCTGCTCGCCGGTCAACCCGCGCGCTTCGCAGAGGCGGAAGAAGCCTTCGATTTTCTCGTTGACCCCGCCCACGGCCTGCACTTCGCCAAACTGGTTGATCGAGCCGGTAATCGCAAAACACTGCTTGAGCGGGGTTTTCGACAAGGCCGAAATCAAGGTGCAGGCCTCGCCCAGGGACGCACTGTCGCCGTCCACATAACCGTAGGACTGCTCCAGGGCGATACTCGCCGAGATCGCCAGCGGGAATTCCTGGGCATAGCGGCTGCCCAGGTAACCGGTGAGGATCATCACGCCCTTGGAGTGAATCGGCTGGCCGAGGTTAACCTCGCGCTCAATGTCGACAATCCCGCTGCCGCCGGGGTACACCGTGGCGGAAATCCGCGCCGGCACGCCGAATGCCGAATCACCGACCTCCAGCACCGTCAGCCCGTTGCACTTGCCGACCGCCGCACCCGCAGTGTCGATCAGGATCACCCCGGCGAGCATGTCATCGAGAATCCGCGCCGACACCCGCCCGGTGCGCGTGGCCTTGGCCTTGAGCGCGCGTTCGATATGGCCGGCGTCGGTCATTTCGTCGCCGGCCAGGTGGCGAATGAAATCCGCCTCGCTGACCAGCTGGAACAGGTCGCCAATGCGTGCCGACAAGCGCCCCTGGTGCTCCGCCAGGCGCGCGCTGTAGGTCGCCAGGCGTGCAACCGCGTCTGAGGTCAGCGGCGCCATGCCTTCTTCCGAGGTACGGGTTTTAAGCAACTGGGCAAACTGCTCCAGGCTTTCGTCGACCATCGGGATGTCTTCGTCGAAGTCCACGAGAACGCGGAACATCTCCTGGAAGTCCGGGTCGGCGTCCTGCAACGCGTAGTACAGCTGGCGCGAGCCGATGATGATCACTTTGACCTGCAGTGGAATCATCTGCGGGTTGAGCGTGACGGTCGCCAGGCGGCCCAGCTCGCCCAGCGGGGATTCCATTTTCAGTTTGCGCGACTGCAAGGAACGCTTGAGGGCGTCCCATACAAACGGCTCGCCGAGCATTTTTTCCGCTTCCAGAATCAGGAAGCCGCCGTTGGCACGGTGCAACGCGCCGGGGCGCAATTGGCGATAGGTGGTGTAAAGCGCGCCCTGGTCGGTGCTGTATTCGATACGGCCGAACAGGTTGTCGTAGGTCGGGTGCGGTTCAAACACCACCGGCGCGCCGCCGTTGACCGGGTGGCCGACCACCAGGCTCGGGCAGTATTGCTCTTCGAGCAGCTTGCGCGCCTGGGCATCGGTCTTGGCGTCATCCACCAATTGCTCGACTACGGTTTTCAGCAGGTACACCTGCATGGCTTGCAGGTAACCGCAGACGGCTGCGTTCTCGGCGTATTTTTCCGACAACGGCGCCAGCAAAGGCTGCAGGGCCAGGGTGATGGTTTCTTCGTTGAACTGGCGCAGTTGGTTGTTCGACTCGCGTTTCCACTGCGGCAGGCTGGCCAACTCTTCGTTCAGGCGTTCTTCCAGCGCGGAAATATCCGTGTGGAAACGCTCGCGGTCGGCTTCCGGCAATTGCGAAAACTCGGCCTCATCCAGCGCCTTGCCGTCGAGCATCGGGGTGAAGGCAATGTTGGAGCTGTCACGGTAGAGCGCCACGTCTTTTTCCAGCGCCAGGCGTTCGATCACGTCCAGGGCCTTGTCGTAACGCTGGTTGAAGGCGCGGTCGATGGCGCTTTTACGCTGTTGATAAGTCGGGTGCTCGAACACCGCCGGGAAGGTCGCGACCAAATTGTCGACCAGGCCGTTGATATCGGCGATGAATGCCGCCGCGCCACCGCCCGGCAATTCCAGGGCACGCGGTTCGCGCGGCTCGTCAAAATTATTCACGTAGACCCAATCGGCCGGGGTCTGCAGGCGCTTGCCTTCGGCTTTCAGGTAGCGTTTGACGAACGAAAAGCGGCCGGTGCCCGGCTCGCCCATGACAAATACGTTGTAACCGGGGCGTGGCATGGCCACACCGAACTGCAAGGCTTCAACCGCACGTTCCTGGCCAAGCACACCGCGAAAGGGCTCCAAATCATTGGTGGTCGAGAAGCTGAACTGTTCAGCGGAGAAAGGGCGAGTCAGCGCTTCGGGCGCTAGACGCAAGCTGGCAGCAACAGGATCAGGCATCGGGCTTCCTTACATCAGGCGGGGCAGATGACGGCATTCTGGCTCCCGGTTACGCGCTATGGCAAGGCGCTCCTGTGGGAAAGCATAGTCACGGGATGCGTCCTGGAAAAAAATTGCGTCAACACTGATTGTTTTATAAAAACACACGGAACCCTTGGAACGTGCCTAAACTCCAAACTGCGCGGGTTGGACTAATAACCGATCCCTAGGGCGCTATTAAGTGCCTGAACCCTTGTCCATTGGTTTGCACACTAAGAGAACAAAGCTATGAAACGGATCCTTCTTGGTACTCTCTTCACCGTCGTCTCCCTCAATGCAATGGCTGAAGCACCAGGTGGCCCGAACTGCGGTTGGGGCAACATGTTGTTCGAAGGCCAGCGCGGTACTCCAGCGCACTTCCTGGCTTCCACCACCAACGGTACCTCCGGTAACGCCACGTTCGGCATGACCTCGGGCACCAACGGTTGCAGCACCAACAGCGCCCTGACCTACGGCGGCAAGTCCTGGATTGCCATGAATGGCATGATGAACGAGCTGTCCGAAGACATGGCCAAAGGCAACGGCGAAGCACTGACTACCTACGCGGTAGTTCTGGGCGTTGCACCGGAAGATCGCGAGCACTTCGCTGCCGTGACTCACGAGCACTTCCAGCAAATCTTCAGCAAAGCTGACGTGACTGCTGACGACGTGCACAACAACACCCTGGCTGTACTGAAAAGCGATACCCGTCTGGCGAAATACGCTACCCAGGCTTAAGCTCGACCTGCCCGCGCCTTTCGAGGCGCGGGTTTTAATTTTTGGACCCCCTCCTCTTTGGGTCTCACTTTTTCCGACTTAAGTTGCCCCTATGCTCAAACGCTTTGCCTGGCTGGCACTCTTTGCTTGCGCCCCGCTGTATGCGGCGCCGCACCTCGATGATCAACGTTTGCAGCAATTGGCCAACGATCCGTTCTGGTTATCCCTGGGGCATTACGAAGCCGGCAAGATCAGCGGCTGGCGCAGCTATGTCAGCGACAAGAAATTCTTCCTTGCGCCCGATGGCGCCCACCATCCGGACCAGGAACTCAAGGCCACCGTAGAGGCGCTGTATGCCCCGGCCAGCCTGGGTGAAAAACACGCCCAATGCGTTTACCCCGCACGTACGCTCTGGCTCAAGGATCAGTTGAACCTGACCGACTTGCCCGCGCTGGACTGCACAGAATTCAAGCAATGGTTCAAGGACGTCGCCCCGCACAGCGCGGTGATGATCTTCCCGGCCGCCTACCTCAACAGCCCGTCGTCGATGTTCGGCCACACCCTGCTGCGTATCGACCAGGCTGACGTACAGAGCAACAACACCGCCCTGCTCAGCTATGCGATCAACTTCGGCGCGTATATCGAAGGCTCGGACAACAGCATTCTCTACGCCTGGAAAGGCCTGATGGGCGGCTACCCCGGCCTGTTCGCCCTGGTGCCCTACCAGGAAAAACTCTCGGAGTACCGTAGCCTCGAGAACCGTGACCTGTGGGAATACCGCCTGAACCTGACCCAGCTCGAGACCGAGCGCATGGTCCGGCACGTGTGGGAACTCAAGCAGATCCAGTTCGACTATTTCTTCTTCGACGAAAACTGCTCGTATCGCCTGCTCGAACTGCTGCAAGTGGCGCGTCCCGGCCTGCGCCTGACCGAACAGTTCCCACTCACCGCCATCCCGACCGACACGGTCAAAGCCGTGAAAGATGCCGGCCTGGTGGAAAAGATCGACTATCGCCCGTCCCGTGAGCGCGAGCTGCTCGAACGCGCCAAGCCGCTGGACAGCGACGAACAACAATGGGTACTCAAAGTCAGCGATGACCAGAAGCAATTGCAGGAGCCGGCGTTCAAAGCCCTGCCCCGCGAGCGCCAGGCGCTGATCATCGACGCCGCCTACCGCCTCGGCCGCTACCGCGCCAATGGCCTGGAGCGTGACACTGAGCGCTCGCAACGCAGCTTCGAACTGCTGCGCGCGATCAACCAGAACCCGGCGCCGGACCTGAAAATCACCCCGCCCGGCCTGCCGGAAAACGGCCATGAATCACGCACCTGGCAAGCCGGCATCGGCACCCGTGGCGACAAAGCCTTCGGCGAATACGGCCTGCGCATGGCCTACCACGACCTCAACGACAACGCCGAAGGCTTCCCCCTCGGCGCGCAGATCGAAATCCTGCAAATGAAACTGCGCCAGTACGAAGGCAACCACTGGCAACTGCAGCAACTCGACTTGGCCACCATCCGCTCCCTGACCCCGCGCAACGCCTTGCTGCAGCCCTGGTCATGGCAAGTCACCGGCGGCCTGGAGCGTGTGCCCGGCAAACACGACGACGAAACCCTGGTGGCCCACGTCAACGGCGGTGCCGGCGGCACCTGGCAACTGACCGACGACATGCTCGGCTTCGCCCTCGGCACCGTGCGTGTGGAGCACAACAACGACTTCAACGAAGCCATCTCCCCGGCGGCCGGGTTCAACACCGGCGTGCTGTGGAAAAACCCGCTGGGCAACCTGAGCCTGGAAGCCAAGGGCGACTTCTTCACCAATGGCGAAGTGCGCCGTAGCATCAGCCT
Organism: Pseudomonas sp.; assembly: GCF_049590575.1. Classification (GTDB taxonomy): domain Bacteria; phylum Pseudomonadota; class Gammaproteobacteria; order Pseudomonadales; family Pseudomonadaceae; genus Aquipseudomonas. The sequence goes on along the minus strand of NZ_JBAWDE010000047.1, from coordinate 11,269 downwards.
GAACCAGCAGTGGGAATTGTCGCGCAACCTCGGCCTGCGCCTGAGCGCCCAGCGCGAGTACAGCCACCTGTCCTCACCGGTGAATGAGGTGATGCTGGAAGTGAAGTGGTATCACTACTGACCCACGCCCAGTGAAACCACAATGTGGGAGGGGGCTTGCCCCCTCCCACATTGGCCTCGCATATATTCAGACAGAGCTGTCGCCTGCTACCACAGGATCAGTGCACGCCTTGAGTCCGACACTTTTCTCACCACCCTTTCACACCTCCCCGACAAATCCCTGACTAGACTTACCCTATAAGCCGGTAAACGGCCAGGGAGTACGCCATGTGGCGGTATGCGCTAATGCTGTGCGCGGTAGTGTGGCTGTCGGGTTGCCAATCAACCCATCAGGATTTGCTGGCCAAGGGTTATCCACCGGCGTTTGCCGATGGCTTTGATGATGGCTGCAGCAGCGGTCGTCAGGCCGCTGGGGTGATCACTGGGGAGTTTCGCAAGAATGTGCCGCGCTATCTGAAGGACCGGCAGTACGCCGAGGGCTGGGAAGATGGCTTTCGCCAGTGCAAGGCCATGCGCGAAAACCAGGAGTTGCGCGACTACAAGGACAACCACTGGGATGATCGCGAACGTGACTGGCAGCAGGAGAAAGACCGCGACGCCGCCAGGGCCTATCGCTCGCAATAGGTCGCTTTCAGACATCCATCGAAACTAAAGCGCGGCGACCATGGCCCAAACTCCATTGAGGGAGACTGTCATGAGCCGAGCTTTTGTTAACGAAGATAACGCCGCCGCCCAGGCCGACCAACCGGTCGAGCGCCAGGTCAGCGAGCAGCCCAATCACTTGACTGCGCAAGGGTTGGCGCAGTTGCAGGCCAAGGTTACGCAGTTGCAGCACGAACACAGCGCAGAAACCGCCAAAGGCGATAAGGCCGATAAGCAGCGCCAGGCCGACCTTGAGCGGGATTTGCGCTACTTCAACCAGCGAGTGCACAGCGCCCAAGTGGTGGCCCCGGCCACGTCCACCGACAAGGTGCGGATCGGCAGCTGGGTGACCTTCGCCAACGAGCAGGACGAGCAGCAGCGCATTCAATTGGTCGGCGAAGACCAGGCCGACGCTCACGCCAACCTGATCAACTGGGGTTCACCCCTGGGCCGCGCTTTGCTGGGTGCCCAGGTGGGCGACGAGGTGCTGTGGAAGCGCCCCGTCGGCGATCAACTGATCGAAGTGCTGCGTATCGAGCCCGAGGCCTAGACGATGCCTTGGGCCAGCATCGCGTCGGCGACTTTGACAAAGCCTGCGATGTTCGCGCCTTTCACGTAGTTGACCCGGCCGTTTTCCTCGCCGTAATGCACGCAGGCGTGGTGGATGGACTGCATGATGTTGTGCAACTTGCTGTCGACTTCACCAGCCGTCCACAGCAGGCGCATGGCGTTCTGCGACATTTCCAGGCCACTCACTGCCACGCCGCCGGCGTTGGATGCCTTGCCCGGCGCGAACAGAATGCCCGCCTCGATAAAGATATCCACAGCCTCGAGGGTGGTCGGCATGTTGGCGCCTTCGGCCACGCAGATACAGCCATTGTGCAACAGGGTGCGGGCAGCTTCGGCGTCGAGTTCGTTTTGAGTGGCGCATGGCAAGGCGATGTCGCAAGCCAGTTCCCATGGAGTTTTGCCTTTGCGGAATTCCAGACCGTAGCGGGAAGCCAACTCACTGATGCGACCGCGCTGCACGTTTTTCAGCTCCAGCAGAGCCGACCACTGTTCCTCAGTCAAACCGCTTTCGGCGTACAGGGTGCCTTCGGAGTCGGACAGGGAAATCACCTTGCCGCCCAGGTCCATGACCTTGCGCGCCGCGTACTGCGCAACGTTGCCGGAGCCGGAGACGGCCACACGCTTGCCTTCCACCCGCTGGCCGCCGCGCTTGAGCATTTCTTCGGCGAAATACACGCAGCCGAAACCCGTGGCTTCGGGGCGGATCAGGCTGCCGCCGTAGGTCATGCCTTTGCCGGTCAGCACTGAAGTGAATTGGTTGCTCAGGCGTTTGTATTGGCCAAACAGGAAGCCGATTTCGCGGGCGCCCACGCCGATATCACCGGCCGGCACGTCCACGTCCGCGCCGATATGGCGGTACAGCTCGCTCATGAACGCCTGGCAGAAGCGCATGACTTCGGCGTCACTTTTACCTTTTGGATCAAAGTCCGAGCCGCCTTTACCGCCGCCCATGGGCAGCGAGGTCAGGGAGTTCTTGAAGGTCTGTTCAAAGGCGAGGAATTTCAGCACGCCGAGGTTCACCGACGGGTGGAAACGCAGGCCGCCTTTATAAGGGCCGATGGCGCTGTTCATCTGGATACGGAACCCGCGATTGACCTGGACCTTGCCGTGATCATCCACCCACGACACCCGGAAGGTAATCGCACGTTCCGGCTCACAAATGCGCTCGAGGATGCCCGAGGTCAGGTAGTGGGGGTTGGCTTCGAGAAACGGCCACAAGCTGCGCAGGACTTCTTCTACGGCCTGGTGAAATTCCGGCTGGTCGGGGTCGCGTTTCTTGAGGCGGGCAAGGAAGGATTCGACGGATTCGATCATGCAAATGTCTCGGCAAATTGATTGTTTTTAAAGGAGATTGAGCCGGACATTAGCAATTCATGTCGCACCTGAAAAGCGCAAAATGTCGCCTTTGTGAATTTAAATGGTGCATTCGATATAAATAAATGGGCTTTTTTGCACCATAAAAGGGATTTCAAATCAGGCAATGCACCAGCCGTTAAACCGCCTTCGCGAGCAAGCCCGCTCCCACATTTGATCGATTTCCAACTATGGAATGCGCTCGAATGTGGGAGCGGGCTTACTCGCGAATGAATCCACCTCGGTCCACCTGAATAACACGCAAAAAAAAGCGGAGCCCGAAGGCTCCGCTCTTTCAAACCAACCCGGATCAGGCCAGTTTCTTGTGCCGTACACGGTGCGGCTGAGCAGCAGCATCGCCCAGGCGTTTTTTACGGTCGGCTTCGTACTCGGTGTAGTTGCCTTCGAAGAACACCGCTTGCGAGTCGTCTTCGTACGCCAGAATGTGCGTCGCGACGCGGTCAAGGAACCACCGATCGTGAGAGATCACAATGGCGGCGCCCGGGAAGTCGAGCAGGGCTTCTTCCAGGGAACGCAGGGTTTCAACGTCGAGGTCGTTGGACGGTTCGTCGAGCAGCAAAACGTTGCCGCCCTCTTTCAAGGTCAGGGCCAGGTGCAAGCGACCGCGCTCACCACCGGACAGGTCCTTGACGAACTTCTGCTGGTCGCCGCCCTTGAAGTTGAAACGGCCTACATAGGTGCGCGACGGGATTTCATAGTTGCCGATGCGGATCTGGTCGGAGCCATCGGAAATCTGCTGGAACACCGTCTTGCTGCCGTCCAGGTCTTCGCGGCTCTGATCGACGCAGGCCAGTTGCACGGTCTCGCCGACTTCGATGGTGCCCGAGTCCGGGGTTTCCTTGCCCATCAGCATGCGGAACAGTGTGGATTTACCCGCACCGTTACCACCAATAACGCCGACGATCGCGCCTTTTGGCATGGAGAACGACAAGTTGTCGATCAACACGCGGTCGCCATAGCCTTTGGAAACGTTCTTGAATTCGATGACCTTGTCACCCAGGCGCGGGCCGGCCGGGATGTAGATCTCGTTGGTTTCGCTGCGCTTCTGGAATTCCTGCGACTGCATTTCTTCAAAGCGTTGCAGACGTGCCTTGGATTTGGATTGGCGGGCCTTGGCGCCTTTGCGCACCCACTCCAGTTCTTCCTTCATGGCCTTTTCGTGGGCCGACTGCTGCTTGGATTCGGCGGCCAGACGGTCGGACTTGGCTTCCAGCCAACCGGAGTAGTTGCCCTCGTAAGGGATACCGGCGCCACGGTCGAGCTCGAGGATCCAGCCGGCGACGTTGTCGAGGAAGTACCGGTCGTGCGTGATCGCAACCACGGTGCCCGGGAAATCGTGCAGGAAATGCTCCAGCCAGGCGACGGAATCGGCGTCCAAGTGGTTGGTCGGTTCGTCGAGCAGCAGCATGTCGGGGGCCGACAGCAGCAGGCGGCACAGGGCCACACGACGTTTTTCACCACCGGACAGGAATTCGACCTTGGCATCCCACGCCGGCAGGCGCAGCGCATCGGCGGCGACTTCCAGCTGGCGCTCCAGGTTGTGGCCGTCGCCAGCCTGCAGGATGGCTTCGAGCTTGGCCTGTTCGGCGGCCAGCTTGTCGAAGTCGGCGTCTTCTTCGGCGTAGGCGGCGTAGACCTCGTCCAGGCGGGCCTGGGCGTTCTTGATCACGGCCACGGCCTCTTCGACCACTTCACGCACGGTCTTGGTCGGGTCCAGGATCGGTTCCTGCGGCAGGTAGCCGATGTTCAGTTCGGGCATCGGGCGCGCCTCGCCTTCGAACTCGGTGTCGACGCCGGCCATGATTTTCAGCAGCGTGGATTTACCCGAACCGTTGAGGCCGAGCACGCCGATCTTGGCGCCGGGGAAAAAGGACAGCGAAATGTTTTTCAGGATTTCCCGCTTCGGCGGAACAACTTTTCCCAGCCGATGCATGGTGAAGACGTATTGAGCCATGGTGAACCTAGCGTCAGTGACTGATGAATTGAGCGGGCGAAGCCCGTGCCAGGCCATGCGCCGCGCGGGCCGTTGACGATCATCAATGCCTGCGTGCGGAAAAAGCCTGAATGTCTGGGGCTGGAACGCCCTCGCGTAACCGGCAAAGCTACCTGAATGCGCTTGGTCAGTCCAGCCAGGCGGGGCTGGCACTTTGCCACAACTCAAGGCATGCTAGCCGCCCTCCGGGCGTCCGGCTTATAGTGCACGTCGCGCGCCAGTCCAGCCAAACCGCAGGATCACAGCTTGTCCAAAGTCACGCCGCCAACTCCCCTGCGCGCCGCTCATATAGCGCCGGGAGCGCCCCTGCACGGTACCCTCAAAGGCGCATTGGCGACGCTTGTCCTCATGCTGCTCGCGTTATTGTTCTGGCAACTGCTCGACCAATTGCAGCAAAACCAGAAAAACCAGCAGCAATACACCATTGATTACAGCGCCGACCTGGCCGAGCAGATCAGCCTGAACATGGCCCTGAGCGCAAAAATCGCCCTGAACCTGCTGCCGATGGTCGAGCCGCCGCGTGACGGCGAACAGCAACAGGCCTTGATGCGCACCCTGCAACGCTCTCTGCCGGAGTTGCGCAGTATCGCGCTGCTGGCGCCCAGCGGTGCAATGCTCACCGACAGTGCCAGTGACAGCCAGGACAGCGCCTGGCTGGAAGAACTGGTACAGCGCAGCCATTCGCAGTCCTACTACCTGAGCAACAACAACGACGGCACGCTCATTTATCTGTTGCTGCACCAGCCCAGCGGCGGCTCGCGGGTGTACTGGGTATTGCGCCTGACGCCCAACTACCTGACCAACCTCACCCGCCAGGACAGCCAGGGCCAGCGCCCCATGTGGGCCATCGAAAACCGCCTCAACCACCGCGTCATCGGCCGTGACAGCGGCATGCCGGCCCAATGGGCGACCGCCCTGACCCCGGACGAACTGAATAAAAGCGTACTGGTCACGCCCTTGAGCAAAAGCGATTGGCAGTTGCGTGGGCTGTTCGACCGCACCGCGGTGCTGGAACAACTGCTGCCGGCGTTTATTGGCAAATGCCTGTTGGGCCTGGCGTTTTCGCTGATCCCGGTGATTGTGCTGCTGAACATGCGCCGCCGTCAGCGCCAGGTGCATGAGGGCCGGCGACGTTATCAGGATATTTTCGAAGGCACCGGCGTGGCCCTGTGCGTGCTTGACCTGTCGGGCCTGAATGCGTTTTTCGACAAGGCGCACTTGCACACCCGCGAGCAATTGCAGACGTGGCTGCAGGACAACCCGGTCGAGCGCCAGCAACTGCTCAAGGAACTGCGCATCACTGAGGTCAACCAGGTGGCCGTGCGCCTGTTGAATGTCGCCTCCTGCGATCAGGCGTGGGAACGGCTGATCGATGACTGCCCGCGCAACGCGACGTCCATCGGCTACCAGGTGCTCGAAGCGGTCCTCACCCAGCAGAAGCAGCTGGAGCTGGAAATTCAGCTCAAGGACGTGGCCGGCAACGAACAATACCTGTGGCTGGTAATGCGACTGCCCGAGCAGCAGGATGACTTCAAGGCGGTGATCCTCAGCATCAGCGATATCACCAGCCGCAAGCTGATCGAACTGTCGCTGGTGGAACGCGAGAGTTTCTGGTCGGACGTGGTGCGCACCGTGCCCGACCACCTGTATGTGCAGGACGTGATCAGCCAGCGGATGATTTTCAGCAACCACCATTTGGGCCATACGCTCGGCTATAACAAGGCCGAACTGCAGCAAATGGGCGAGTATTTCTGGGAAATCCTGCTGCACCCCGAAGACGCCGAGCACTACCACGCGCTACGCCAGCAGCAACGCGAAATCGGCTACACCACCCAGCTGCAATGCCAGCTGCGCTTTCGCCATCGCAATAACCAGTGGCGGCGCTTCGACATTCGCGAACAGGCCCTGGCCCGCGACAAGACCGCGCTGGTCACGCGGATCATCGGCGTGGCCAAAGACATTACCGACCAGATCGAGGCCAGTGAATCCCTGCGCGACAGCGAGCAGCGCTATCGCATGCTGGCCGAAAGCATCAGCGACGTGATCTGCTCCACCGACAGCCACTTGGCCCTCAACTACATCAGCCCGTCGGTGAATGCCGTGCTGGGCTACGACGTGGATTGGGTGTTCAAGAACGGCTGGCAGTCGATCATCGCCAACCCGCAGCAATTGACCGGTATCTACAGCCTGATGGAACAGGTCAGCCGCGCGCTGGGCGATCCCGAAGCGTTGAACACGTTGCGCGATGACATCCAGACCCAGCTGTTCCTGTTCGATTGCCTGCGCGCCGACGGCCGCAAGGTGCCGATCGAGTTGCGCCTGGTGCTGGTGTGGGATGAGCACGGCGCGTTCGAGGGCATTCTCGGTGTGGGCCGTGATATCAGCCAGCAGCGTCGCGCCGAAAAAGACCTGCGCATGGCGGCCACGGTATTCGAACACTCCACGTCGGCGATCCTGATCACCGACCCGGCCGGTTATATCGTGCAGGCCAACGAGGCGTTCAGCCGAGTCAGCGGGTATGAGGTGGCGGACGTCCTCGACCAGTTGCCGAACATGCTCACCGTCGATGAGCAACAGGAAGCCCACCTGCGCTACGTGCTCAAGCAATTGCACCAGCACAGCACCTGGGAAGGCGAAGTGTGGCTCAAGCGCCGCAACGGCGAGCATTACCCGGCGTGGGTCGGCATTACTGCGGTGTTCGACGATGAAGGCGACTTGGCCAGCTACGTGTGCTTCTTCAGCGATATCAGCGAGCGCAAGGCCAGCGAACAGCGCATCCACCGCCTGGCCTACTACGACGCCCTGACCCACCTGCCCAACCGCACGCTGTTCCAGGACCGCCTGCACACCGCGTTGCAGTCGGCCGAGCGACAGAAGTCGTGGGTGGTGCTGATGTTCCTCGACCTTGACCGTTTCAAGCCGATCAACGACTCCCTGGGCCACGCCGCCGGCGACCGCATGCTCAAGGAAATGGCCACTCGCCTGCTCGGCTGCGTGGCCGAAGACGACACCGTGGCGCGCATGGGCGGCGACGAGTTCACCTTGCTCCTGCAACCGCGGGTCAGCCGCGAATTGGCGCTGAACCGCGCGATCCACGTGGCTGAGCAAATCCTCGCCAGTCTGGTTAAGCCGTTTGTGCTGGAAGGCCGCGAATTCTTTGTGACCGCGAGTATCGGCATCGCCCTCAGCCCGCAGGACGGTAACGAACTGAGCCAGTTGATGAAGAACGCCGACACGGCGATGTATCACGCCAAGGAACGCGGCAAGAACAACTTCCAGTTCTACCAGGCTGACATGAACGCCAGCGCCCTGGAGCGCCTGGAACTGGAAAGCGACCTGCGCCACGCCCTGGAGCAGAACGAATTCGTGCTCTATTACCAGCCGCAGTTCAGCGGCGACGGCAAACGCCTGACCGGCGCCGAAGCCCTGCTGCGCTGGCGCCATCCACGTCGCGGGCTGGTGCCGCCGGGGGACTTTATCCCGGTACTCGAAGAACTCGGGCTGGTGGTGGACGTCGGCGACTGGGTGATCAGCGAGGCCTGCCGCCAGCTCAAGACCTGGCACCAGAACAAGGTGCGCGTGCCGAAAGTCTCGGTGAACATCTCCGCACGGCAGTTCTCCGACGGCCAACTGGGCACGCGCATCGCCACCATCCTCAAGGACACCGGCCTGCCGCCGGCGTGCCTGGAGCTGGAGTTGACCGAAAGCATCCTGATGCGCGAAGTCAACGAAGCCCTGCACATCCTCGACAGCTTGAAAAACCTGGGCCTGAGCATTGCGGTGGATGACTTCGGCACTGGCTATTCGTCGCTCAACTACCTCAAGCAGTTCCCCATCGACGTGTTGAAGATCGACCGTACGTTCGTCGATGGCCTTCCGTCCGGCGAGCAGGACGCGCAGATCGCCCGCGCGATTATCGCCATGGCCCACAGCCTGAACCTGGCGGTGATCGCCGAGGGCGTGGAGACCCATGAGCAACTGGACTTCCTGCGTGAGCATGGTTGCGACGAGGTGCAGGGCTACCTGTTCGGGCGGCCGATGCCGGCGAACCGGTTTGAGGCGCAGTTCAGCAACGACGCCCTCTTCATGTTCGACTGAGATTTTGTGGTGAAGCCACTTGCCCCCGATAGGGCTAGCACAGTCACCGCTTATCCCCAGGTGAGCCCCACTTGTCCGCGACATGATGTCCTTTCATATGCCATCTAAAACCCATTGGGTTAGAATGCCCTCCTTTTCTGCCCCCGATCCTTGAGGACCGCCATGTTCAGCCGTGATTTGACTATTGCCAAGTACGACGCCGATCTCTTTGCCGCCATGGAGCAAGAAGCCGTGCGCCAGGAAGAGCACATTGAGCTGATCGCTTCGGAAAACTACACCAGCCCAGCGGTCATGGAGGCTCAAGGTTCGGTTCTGACCAACAAGTACGCCGAAGGCTACCCAGGCAAGCGCTACTACGGTGGTTGCGAGTACGTCGACGTGGTTGAGCAGCTTGCTATTGATCGCGCTAAAGAACTGTTCGGCGCCGATTACGCCAACGTCCAGCCGCACGCCGGCTCCCAAGCCAACAGCGCCGTGTACCTGGCCCTGCTGCAAGGCGGCGACACCATCCTGGGCATGAGCCTGGCCCACGGCGGTCACCTGACCCACGGCGCCAGCGTTTCCTCGTCCGGCAAGCTGTACAACGCGGTTCAATACGGCATCGATGCCAACGGCCTGATCGACTACGACGAAGTCGAGCGCCTGGCCGTCGAGCACAAGCCAAAAATGATCGTGGCCGGTTTCTCTGCCTACTCGCAGATCCTGGATTTCCCGCGTTTCCGCGCTATCGCTGACAAAGTTGGCGCCTACCTGTTCGTCGACATGGCTCACGTAGCCGGTCTGGTTGCCGCTGGTGTCTACCCGAACCCGGTGCCTTACGCTGACGTGGTGACCACCACTACCCACAAGACCCTGCGCGGTCCACGTGGCGGCCTGATCCTCGCGCGCGCCAACGCCGAGATCGAGAAGAAGCTGAACTCCGCGGTATTCCCGGGTGCCCAGGGTGGCCCGCTGGAGCACGTGATCGCCGCTAAAGCGATCTGCTTCAAGGAAGCCCTGCAGCCTGAGTTCAAGACTTACCAGCAACAAGTGGTGAAGAACGCCCAGACCATGGCCAGCGTGTTTATCGAGCGCGGCTTTGACGTGGTGTCCGGCGGTACTGAAAACCACCTGTTCCTGCTGTCGCTGATCAAGCAGGACATTTCCGGTAAAGATGCTGACGCTGCCCTGGGCAAAGCCTTCATCACCGTGAACAAAAACTCCGTGCCGAACGACCCACGTTCGCCGTTCGTCACCTCGGGCCTGCGCTTCGGCACCCCGGCTGTGACCACGCGTGGCTTCAAGGAAGCAGAGTGCAAGGAACTGGCTGGCTGGATCTGCGACATCCTGGCTGACCTGAACAACGAAGCCGTGATCGACGCGGTGCGTGAGAAGGTCAAGGCCATCTGCAAAAAGCTGCCGGTATACGGCGCTTGATTGCAGTTGCTTGACTAAAAAGCCCGGCTCTTGAGCCGGGCTTTTTTATGCCAGTCGGCATTTGAAATGCGGTTACTTGTGTTTCAAGTCAGGGTTGATAGACCTTGGCAAAGCCTTCGCGAATCTTGTCTTCCGGCAACTCATCGGCAATAAACACAATCACACTTTCGCGCGCCTCACCCTCGGCCCACTCGGTATCCCAATCGAAACCGTAGAGTTTCAGCACGCCTTGGAACACCATCCGCCGGTCTTCGCCGGCAATGTTCAGCACGCCCTTGTAGCGCAGCAGTTGCTTGCCGTGCTCTTCCAACAGCTCGTTCATGAACTCGCTGAGGCGGTCGATATCCAGCGGCTGGTCGGTGCGCAGCACCAGGCTGGAAATGCGGTCGACGCTTGGCGCAGCGCTGACCGGGCGCAAGCTCATGCCGGCGTTGAGGTTGAAGCCGCGCACATCGAGCAATTCGGCCAGGTCGATGGCGCCGTGATCGACCACGCGGATTGGGGCGCGGCGGTTGATGCGGGTCAGGCGCTGGCTGAGGGCGTCGAAGGTCGCGTCGTCCACCAGGTCGCGCTTGCTCACCAGCAGGCGGTCGGCGAACCCGATCTGGGCCTGGGCGATGATCTGGGTCAGGTGATGTTCGGAGTGGGCCGCGTCCACCAGGGTGATGATCCCGTCGAGGATGTAGCGCTCGCGCAGTTCTTCATCGATGAAAAAGGTCTGGGCCACCGGCGCGGGGTCCGCCAGGCCGGTGCATTCGATCACTAGGCGGTCGAAGGCAATCTCGCCGCTGTCCAGACGCTCGAGCAGCAGGTACAGGGCTTTGGTCAGGTCGGTGTGGATGGTGCAGCACACGCAGCCATTGGACAGGGTCATGACTTGCACCGGCTCGGCGCCCAGCAGCTGGGTGTCGATACCGGCGTCACTGAATTCGTTCTCGATCACGGCGATTTTCAGGCCGTGCTCGGCCTTGAGCAGGTGGCGCAGCAAGGTGGTCTTGCCGGCGCCGAGGAAGCCGCTGAGGATGGTGACGGGGATGGGAGAGGACAAGACAGTTCTCCTGATAACTGAAGGAATACAAAACAAATGTGGGAGCGGGCTTGCTCGCGAAGGCGGTG
>NZ_JBAWDE010000046.1:0-27035 GCF_049590575.1 Pseudomonas sp. | reverse complement strand
GAGCTGGCTTGCCAGCGAAGCAGGCGACTCGTTACATCAGTGAAGCCGAGGTGATGCAATCGCAGGCAAGCCAGCTCCCACAGGGATTGCGTCAAACCGGGGGCAGGCGTTCCAGGCCGATAAACGGGCAGGCTTCGAGCAGGGCGCTCAAGCGTGCGCCGTCTGGCAGTTGCAGGTCGGCGGGCGCGACTTCGGCCAGCGGGTACAGCACAAAAGCCCTCAGGTGCATCTGGTAGTGCGGCACCTTGAGACGCGGCTCGTCGATCAGGCGCTCGCCAAACAGCAAGATGTCCAGGTCCAGGGTGCGCGGGCCCCAACGTTCAAGGCGCTCGCGGCCTTGGTCGTTTTCGATGGTTTGCAGGGCATCCAGCAGCTCCAGCGGCGTAAGGTCGCTGTCCAGGGCGGCAACCGCATTGGTGTAGCGCGGTTGGCCCGGGAGCAGGGAGTCACTCTGATAGAGGGCCGATACGCCGGCGACGCGGGTGCCGGGCAATTGCGCCAGCGCGGCGATAGCGCTGCGCAATTGCTGATCCGGGGCAGCCAGGTTGCTGCCCATGCCGATGTAGATACGTTCCACGTTTATTCGCCCGCGGCGCCCGAGGCATCGGCGGACGTGCGTTTGCGCTTGCTGGAGCTGCGACGACGCTTTTTCGGCCCATCGCTGGCGCCATCACCTTTGCTGCCGAGGTCACGAATCATGTCGCGGCGTTGGCTGTCATTGGCGTCCTGGTAGTCGGTCCACCATTCGCCCAGGCCGTCGGTCTGCTCGCCGGCGCTTTCACGCAGCAGCAGGAAATCGTAGCCGGCGCGGAAGCGCGGGTTGTCCAGCAACAGGTCGGCGCGCTTGCCGCTGCGGCGTGGCAGACGCTCCTGCATGTCCCAGATCTCGCGGATCGGCAGGGTAAAGCGTTTGGGGATGGCGATGCGTTGGCACTGCTCGGCGATCAGCTCGTGGGCCGCTTCCTGCATGGCCGGAATCGGCGGCATGCCACGGTCTTGCAGGCGCAGTACGCGTTTTGGCAAGGCCGGCCACAACAGGGCGGCAAACAGGAAGGCCGGGGTCACCGGCTTGTTCTGTTTGATGCGCAAGTCAGTGTTGATCAACGCTTCGCTGATCAGCGTGTGGGTGTAGGTCGGGTTGTATTCCAGCGCTTCGGCGCTGGCCGGAAACAGTGGATCGAACAGCTGCAGGTCGACGAGCATTTCGAAGGTGTCGGCGGCGTAGCCCGAAAGGAACAGCTTGAGCACTTCTTCGAACAGTCGCGCCGAAGGAATCTCGCGCAGCATCGGTGCCAGTTCGCGGATCGGAGCGGCGGTGTGCTTTTCGATGCCAAAGTTGAGCTTGGCGGCGAAACGCACGGCCCGCAGCATGCGCACCGGGTCTTCCTGGTAACGCTGCGTCGGGTCGCCGATCAGGCGGATCAGGTTGTTGCGAATGTCGTGTACGCCGTTGGCGTAGTCGAGGATGCGCTCGCTGACCGGGTCGTAATACAGGGCGTTGATGGTGAAGTCGCGGCGCTGCGCGTCTTCTTCCAGGGTGCCGTATACGTTGTCACGCAGGATGCGCCCACTTTCGTTGCGGGAAGACTGATTGGTGTCTTCCTCCTCATCGTTTTGCGGGTGGCCGGCGCGGAAAGTCGCGACCTCGATGATTTCGCGGCCAAAGTGGATGTGCACCAGCTTGAAGCGGCGGCCGATGATTCGCGCATTGCGAAACTCGGCGCGTACTTGCTCAGGCGTAGCGCTGGTGGCGACGTCGAAATCCTTCGGCGTGATGTTGAGCAGCATGTCGCGTACACAGCCGCCCACCAGATAAGCCTGGTAGCCGGCGTTCTGCAAACGTTCGACGATGTTCACTGCATAACGGCTGAATTGGGCGCGCTGCAATGAATGCTGATTGCTGTTAAGCACTTCAGGCGTGCTGCGAATGTGCTGCGTACGACGCAAGGGGGAACGGAATGACTGGAACAACTTCTTCAGCATGGGATGCACTGTTTGAAGGAATGTTCGGCCATAACGAAGAATGACCGCATGATGGGCCGGGATTCTAGCATTTAGTCGGGGGATGGTGTAGGAACAAGCTGAGGCGTTGCGCCATAAGCCTTAAATCGTCAAATCCCGGTGCTATACGCCGGAAACTACAAGGGGAGCCGAAGCTCCCCCAGAAGTAGTTGCGTGCTCTATTTTTATTATGGGTTGCGGGCTTTTTGTTTTTGTTGATCGCCCTCGCCACGAAGCTTCACCTTCATGACACTCCCAATCGGGAGCCAAGAGCAAACGGATTGCTTTGGTCGCTGTGTTGCTGATCTACGATCCAACCAGTTCAGGCTCTGCCTTAGGGCAGTTTTTGTTGTTCTCGGCCTGGTTGCGGGGCAAGCCCCAAATGCAACGCCTCTCCAAAAGAATCAGTTAGCTGCGCCTCCGCCGTGTTGTTTTTATTGTGCGTGAGTCGATTCGTCTTATTTTTATTGTCTTGTACAAAGCTTGTTATTGTTTTTGTACTAAGCATATAGCAGGGTGCGTGCCAACTTTTGTGCCGCCCAGCAAAATCGGGGGGTTGAGGGGATTTCGGGTTTTTGACAGGCGAAAAAAAGCCGGGGCTTCGTTACCGTAAGCCCCGGCTTTTGTTACGTGGAAATCCAGCGGTAACAGTTTTTTCACATCAGAGGGTGTTACCTGTGGGGGCGCACCCTCAACTCTCGCTGGCCACCCCGGTCTTGCGCCGTGGGATACCCAGGCGCTGGCGCCGTTCCCACAAGCATTTACGGCTCACGCCGAGTTTGCGCGCCAGTTCGGTCTCGGTCATGTGGTCTTGGTGCTCGAGGACGAAATGCTGGAAGTAGTCTTCCAGTGACAAATCCTCGGTTGGCTCATGGCTGGTATTGCTCCCGCCGCCCTGTTGTGGGGCCAGGCCGATGAAGTCGTCGTCTTCAAGATCGCTGAGTTCGATATCGATACCCAGCAGCTCGGCGGAAATTTCCGGGCTTTCCGACAGAATCACCGCGCGCTCGACCGCATTCTCCAGCTCACGCACGTTGCCCGGCCAGGAGTAATGCCGGATTGCCTGCTCGGCGTCCGGGGCAAACTTGAGATCAGTACGGTTGATGCGCGCGCTCTGGCGCAGCAAGAACGCCTGGGCGATTTCATTGACGTCGGCGCCACGTTCGCGCAAGGCCGGCAGCTTGAGGGCAATCACGTGCAGGCGGTAATACAAGTCTTCGCGGAACTGGCCGATCTTGGCCAGGCTTTTCAGGTCGCGGTGGGTGGCCGCGATCAGGCGCACATCGACCTTCTGCGACTGCACCGAGCCTACGCGACGAATTTCGCCTTCCTGCAACACACGCAGCAAACGCGCCTGGGCTTCCAGGGGCAATTCGCCGATTTCGTCGAGAAACAAGGTGCCGCCGTCCGCCGCTTCGACCAGACCGGCACGCCCGGCGCTGGCGCCGGTAAACGCGCCTTTTTCGTGGCCGAACAGTTCGGACTCGATCAGGGATTCAGGGATCGCGGCGCAGTTGACCGAGATCATCGGTGCCTTGGCGCGTTTGGACAGGTTGTGCAGCGCGCGTGCCACCAGTTCTTTACCGGTGCCCGATTCGCCCTGGATCAATACATTGGAATCGGTTGGCGCTACTTTGCGGATCTTGCTGTACAGATCCTGCATAGGAGGGCAGGAGCCGATGATGCCGATCTCGCCGTTGCTGTTGTCGACGCCCGGCTTGTCTGCGCCATTGGCGGCTTTGCCGGCAGGCCGTTGTTCGACGGGCGTGCTGCTGGCCGACTGGCGGTCACGCAGGATGCGCGCCACGGCCTGGAGCATTTCATCGTGGTCGAAGGGCTTGGCGATGTAGTCCACCGCGCCCATTTTCATCGAGTCCACTGCCGAACGCAGGCTGGCATAGCTGGTCATGATCAGCACCGGCGTGCCCTGGCCCAGCTTGATCAGCTCGGTGCCGGGTGCGCCGGGCAGGCGCAGGTCACTGACAATCAGGTCGAACGTGGGAATGCTGAATCGCTCTTGCGCTTCCTGCACCGAGCCGGCTTCGCTGACCTGGTACTGATTACGTTCAAGCAGGCGTCGCAAGGCAGAGCGGATAATGGTTTCGTCTTCGACGATCAAAATGTGCGGCATTGATTCAATTCTCTCGACGGTCTCAGTTCACAGCGGACGTCGCTTCGACATGACGCGGCAAGGTCACCCGAATACGGGTGCCGCGTTGGCTTTCGGTGTCAGCCGGGCTGTCGATGGTGATTTGTCCATAATGCTCTTCAACGATGGAATAGACCAGTGCAAGGCCCAGACCGGTTCCTTCGCCTGGGTCCTTGGTGGTGAAGAAGGGTTCGAACAATCGGTCCATGATGTTCTGTGGAATACCGCTGCCTTCATCTTCGACAATCAGGTCGACCGTGTGCTCGAAAGCCTCGGTCTTGACCCGTATCGCGCTGCCGGCAGGTGTTGCATCGCGTGCGTTGGACAGCAGGTTGATCAGCACCTGGGCCAAGCGTTGTGAATCGCCGTCGACCCAATGGTCGGGATCGCACAAATTGTAGAACTGTACTTCGAAATTTCGCCGATTCAAGGCCAGCAGCCCAATGGCATCCTGCGCCACTTCGGCCAGGCACACCGCTTCGTCTTGATTCTGATGCGCGCCGGCATGGGCGAAACTCATCAGCGACTGCACGATGCGCGAAACGCGTTTGGTCTGCTCGAGGATCTGCCCGCTGATCTCGGTGATTTCGCCGTCTTCTTCGCGCTCTTCCCGCAGATTTTGCGCCAGGCAGGCGATGCCGGTGATCGGGTTGCCGATTTCATGGGCCACGCCGGCTGCCAGGCGACCAATGCTGGCCAGGCGCTCGGAGTGCACCAGCTTGTCTTCGAGCATCTGGGTGTCGGTCAAATCCTCGACAAGTAATACCAGGCCGCTGTTGCCAGGGGCCAGCGGCTCGTCGATGGCGGCTTTGTGCAGGTTGAGCCAGCGCGTCTGGCCATCCAGGGCCAGGTGTTGTTTGTGCAAATGCTCATCGGGCAGGTCGATGAAACCTTGCAGCAGTTCTTTCCACGGGTCGCCAAGGGTGTTCAGGCGCGAGCCCACCACCCGTTGCGCGGCGATGCCGGTGAGTTCTTCCATGGCTTTATTCCACATCAGGATCTCTTGGTCCTTGGCCAGGGAGCACACGCCCATCGGCAGCTCCTGCAGGGTCTGGCGGTGGTAACGGCGCAGGGCATCGAGTTCGGCGGCGAGGCCGGTGAGGCGTGAGTGGTAGTCCTCTAGCCGGCTCTCGATGAAATGGATGTCTTCGGTGACGTAGTTTTCGCCGCCGGCCTTGTAGGGCAAAAAGGTTTCCACCATGTCCTGGGACACGCTGGGCCCCATCAGCCCGGACAGGTTGGCCTCGATACGGTCGCGCAGACGGCGCAGGGCGTACGGGCGGCGTTCGTCAAACGGCAGGTACAGATCACGCAGCGCTTGCTCGACTTCCTTCTGCGCAGCCTTGGCGCCCAGGGGTTTGGCCAGTTGCGTGGCAAATTCCTGGGGCGAGGCCGCATGCAGCTCGCGGCGTTGCGGGCGGCGTACGTTGTCCACCGCGCAGGCCTCGGCGGCGCTGGTTTCTTCGGGGCTGGCATTGGTGAACAGCGAAATCAGGGTGAACATCAGCACGTTGGCCGCCAGTGAGGCAATCGCCGCCATGTGCCAGCTGGTATCGTCCAGCACGTAAATCATATTCAGCAACGGAATATAGAAACCCTGCAGATTGCCGACCAACGGCAGCAGCATGGTGACCATCCACACCAGGATCCCGGCCAGCAGCCCGGCGATAAACCCGCGTCGGTTGGCGGTCGGCCAGTACAGCACCGACAACACGCCCGGCAGGAACTGCAGGGTCGCCACGAACGCGACGATGCCCAGGTTCGCCAAGTCTTGGCCGGCACCCAGCAGCAGGTAGAACCCGTAGCCGGCCATGATGATCGCGACGATCAGCGCGCGGCGCGTCCATTTCAGCCAGCGGTAGATATTGCCTTCGGCCGGTGGCTGATACAGCGGCAGTACCAGGTGGTTGAGCGCCATGCCTGAAAGCGCCAGCGTAGTGACAATGATCAGCCCGCTCGCCGCCGACAAGCCGCCGACGTAAGCCAGCAACGCCAGGGATTTGCTGTTGGCGGCAATGCCGACGCCAAGGGTGAAGTATTCGGGGTTAGTGGTTGCCCCCAGCTTGAGGCCAGCCCATAGAATCAGCGGCACCGCCAGGCTCATCAGCAGCAGGAACAGCGGCAAGCCCCAGCTCGCGCTGACCAGCGAGCGCGGGTTGAGGTTCTCGGTGAAGGTCATGTGGTACATGTGCGGCATCACGATAGCCGAGGCGAAAAACACCAACAGCAGCGTGCGCCACGGGCCTTCCTGCAGCGGCGTGTGCAGGGCGGCCAGTGCGGTCTGGTTTTGCAGCAGCCACAGCTCCAGCTGCTGCGGACCGTCGAATACGCCGTAGAGCGCATAGAGGCCGACCCCGCCGATGGCGATCAGCTTGATCACCGACTCGAAGGCGATCGCAAACACCAGGCCTTCGTGTTTCTCGCGGGTGGCGATATGGCGTGAGCCGAAGAAAATCGTGAACAGCGTGATCAGCCCGCAAAAGGCCAGGGCCACGCGATGTTGCACGGGCTCGCGGGTGAGGATGCTGATGGAGTCGGCCACCGCCTGGATTTGCAGGGCCAGCAGCGGTAACACGCCGAGCAGCATGAAAATCGTGGTCAGCGCGCCGGCCCAGGTGCTGCGAAAGCGGAACGCAAACAAATCGGCCAAAGATGACAGCTGATAGGTGCGGGTAATCTTCAGGATCGGGTACAGCAATACCGGCGCCAGCAGAAACGCGCCGGACACGCCAAGGTAGCTCGACAGAAAACCATAACCGTACTGGTAGGCCAGGCCGACCGTGCCATAAAACGCCCAGGCGCTGGCGTATACGCCGAGGGACAAGGTGTAGGTCAGCGGATGGCGAATGATCGCCCGCGGGATCATTCCGCGCTCACTGATCCAGGCAACGCCGAACAACGCCGCCAGGTAGGCGGCGCTGATCAGCAGCATCTGGGTGAGGCTAAAGCTCATCGGCATCTTTTTGGCTCTGCAGGATAAAGGTCACGACAATCAGGATCAGCCACAGCAGATAAGGGCGATACCAGGCGCCCGTGGCGTCGATCCACCAATCCATGATGGCGGGGGAAAACAGGTAGATCCCGACGACCAGCAGCAGGACCAATCGATAGATGTACATGTTGGCCTCTGAGTTAAAAACTGCGGCGATGGTAACGGATGGTTGGCAAGCTGCAAGCGCCTTCAGCTCAATTGCGCTTCGGCCAACGTGAGTGTGCGCGGGATCTGCGTGGCATCCCAGTGCGCAATGCCCCAATCCAGCAGTTCCCGTGGGCTGGCGTGAAGTAGCTCATTGCCGGCTGGCTGGCCAAGCGCGCGCAGGGCTCTCACTAGCAAAGGCGTGGCCTGGTCGGGTGTCAACGGCGGCGAGCGGTAGGATTTGCCCAACTTGTTACCGTCTGGCTGGATGATCAACGGTACATGCAGGTAGCGCGGTTGGCGCAGGCCCAGCAGCTCTTGCAGGTACAGCTGGCGCGGTGTGGAGTCCAGCAGGTCGGCGCCGCGCACGATATCGGTCACCCCTTGCCACGCATCGTCGAGCACCACGGCGAGTTGGTAGGCGTAGAGGCCGTCGCGACGGCGGATGACGAAATCGCCTACATCGCGGCCCAGGTGCTGTCGGAATTCGCCCTGTACGCGGTCGGTAGAGTGGTATTCCAGCTCAGGAACGCGCAAGCGAATGGCGGCGTCTTGCTGATCGTGCCCGGCATTGCGGCACAAGCCCGGGTATATCCCGTGGTAGGGCTCCAGT
This sequence comes from Pseudomonas sp., assembly GCF_049590575.1. GTDB lineage: Bacteria > Pseudomonadota > Gammaproteobacteria > Pseudomonadales > Pseudomonadaceae > Aquipseudomonas. The sequence goes on along the minus strand of NZ_JBAWDE010000046.1, from coordinate 19,136 downwards.
TGTTTGCGCGAGCAGGTGCAGGCGTAGGCCAGGCCATAGTTGAACAGGTCGTTCAGCACTTTAGCGTAGGCCTCGTGCCGCTCGCTTTGTCGGACGAGTTCACCGTCCCACTCAAAACCGTAGCGCTCCAGGGCATGCAGGATCGCCGCCTGAGCACCGGGTTCTTCACGGGGCGGGTCGAGGTCTTCCATGCGCATCAGCCAGCGGCCGTGGTTGGCGCGGGCATCGAGGTAGGAGGCGAGGGCGGCGACCAGCGAGCCGAAGTGCAAGTGGCCGCTGGGCGTGGGGGCGAAGCGCCCAATATAGGTAGAGGCTGTCATGGGCCGGATACTACTGGAAAATCGGTAAACGCCAGAAACAAAAATGGGGCGTTTGCACGCCCCATTCGTTCAGCTCGGCAGAATTACTTGCCGACCTGTTTTTCCTTGATTTCAGCCAAGGTCTTGCAGTCTACGCAGAGGTCCGCGGTAGGGCGGGCTTCCAGGCGACGAATACCGATCTCGACGCCGCAGGATTCGCACCAGCCGTATTCTTCGTCTTCGATCAGTTGCAGGGTCTTGTCGATCTTCTTGATCAGCTTGCGCTCGCGATCACGGGCGCGCAGTTCGAGGGCGAACTCTTCTTCCTGACTGGCACGGTCTGCCGGGTCCGGGAAGTTGGCTGCTTCGTCCTTCATATGGTCAACCGTGCGGTCAACTTCCTGCATCAAGTCCTGCTTCCACTGCTTCAGGATTTTGGAGAAGTGCTCGCGCATGGGCTTGCCCATGTATTCCTCACCCTTCGATTCAACGTAGGGTTGGAAACCGCTGATGTTCTGCTTTGCTTGGGTGGACATGAATAGACCGCCTCTCACTCTTCTAATCCATTGCGCAGGATTGCAACGTCACCGACACCTGCCGGCCCTGCGGCTGCAAGCGGGCGAACTTACCAGATAGATTCAGGGTGCGCCACTCCCGGTTGTCGAGGCCCGTCGCGTACGGGTTGCAAAGTGCAGTAGCCCGTCGTTGCTGGGTATGTAACGTCTCGAATGTTGATTTTAGTCTTTTTACAGGCACTTGCCGGGTCATCTCTGATGGCCGAGCAGGCAATAGAGCATGTTTTACCGCGAGGGTTCGGTAGAATCCTGATTTTGTCCTCACCGTTAAGGAAGGCTAATGGCTCAGCCCTACAGTGCGCGCAGTCGCGCCATCGAACCCTTTCATGTCATGGCGTTGCTGGCGCGAGCCAATGAGCTGCAAGCGGCCGGCCATGATGTGATCCACCTGGAGATCGGCGAGCCGGATTTCACCACCGCCGAGCCCATCATCCAGGCCGGCCAGGCGGCGCTGGCCAACGGCAAGACGCGCTACACAGCGGCCCGCGGCCTACCCGAACTGCGCGAGGCGATCAGCGGTTTTTACCAGCAGCGCTACGGCCTGAACGTGGATCCCGAGCGCATTCTGATCACGCCGGGTGGCTCCGGCGCTTTGCTGTTGACCAGCAGTTTGTTGGTCGACCCAGGCAAGCATTGGTTGCTCGCGGACCCAGGCTACCCGTGCAACCGGCATTTCCTACGCTTGGTGGAAGGTGCAGCGCAATTGGTGCCGGTCGGCCCGGATGTACGCTACCAGTTGACCGCTGATCTGGTGGAGAAACACTGGAATCAAGACAGCGTCGGCGCACTGGTGGCGTCCCCGGCCAACCCCACCGGCACCCTCCTCACGCGCGATGAATTGGCGGGGCTGTCCAGTGCGATCAAGGCGCGTGACGGCCATTTGGTGGTGGATGAGATTTACCACGGCCTGACCTACGGCACCGACGCTGCCAGTGTGCTGGAAGTCGATGATGAGGCCTTTGTGCTAAATAGTTTTTCCAAGTATTTCGGCATGACTGGCTGGCGCCTTGGTTGGTTGGTGGCGCCCCCGGCTGCGGTCGGTGAGCTGGAGAAGCTGGCGCAGAATCTCTACATCAGCGCACCGAGCATGGCGCAGCACGCCGCGCTGGCGTGTTTTACCGCGCAAACCCTGAGCATTCTGGAGGAGCGTCGCGCCGAATTCGGTCGCCGCCGTGACTTCCTGCTGCCGGCCCTGCGCGAGCTGGGTTTCGGTATTGCAGTCGAACCGGAAGGGGCGTTTTATTTGTACGCTGATATCAGCGCGTTCGGCGGCGATGCCTTCGCATTCTGCCGCTATTTCCTCGAGACCGAGCATGTGGCCTTTACCCCAGGCCTGGATTTCGGGCGCTATCAGGCCGGCCACCATGTGCGCTTTGCCTACACACAAAATCTTGATCGGCTGCAGGAAGCAGTGGAGCGGATCGCCCGTGGCTTACGGAGCTGGCAAGGCTGATGCGCTTTAATCCCCCTCTTGAAGAAGCGCGATTGATTCGCCGCTATAAGCGTTTTCTCACCGATATCGAAACCGTTAAAGGCGAGTTGCTTACCATTCATTGCCCCAACACCGGCTCGATGCTCAATTGCATGGTGGAGGGAGGGCAGGTCTGGTTCAGTCGTTCCGATGACCCCAAACGTAAATTACCGGGTACGTGGGAAATCGCTGAAACACCGCAGGGGCGACTGGCCTGTGTCAACACTGCGCGTGCCAATCAATTGATCGAAGAGGCGTTGCGCGCCGGAGTGATCACTGAGCTAAACGGTTTCACCGCCTTGAAGCGCGAAGTGCCTTACGGCCAGGAAAAAAGCCGCATCGATTTTCGTCTGGATTACCCGAATGGCGCGGCCTTTGTCGAAGTCAAAAGTGTCACCTTGGGGTTTGACGGCTCCACGGTGGCTGCCTTCCCGGATGCCGTGACCCAGCGCGGCGCCAAGCATTTGCGGGAGCTGGCTCACCTGGCCCGGGACGGGGTGCGGGCGGTGCAGCTGTATTGCGTCAACCTGTCGGGCATTGACGCGGTGCGCCCTGCGGTGGAAATCGACGCCGGATACGCCGCCGCGTTGCGCGAAGCCAAGGCAGCGGGTGTTGAGGTGTTGGCCTATGGCGTGCGGGTTACACCTGAGGAGGTCTACGTGGAGCGCCGGCTGGAGGTGTTGCTCGGCGGCTAGAGTTGCACCCACAGCCCCTGTTCGTCTTCACGGCTGGGCAGGGCGGTAAGGCTCTGCCCAGCGCAAGGGCCGGCGATGCACTCGCCACTTTCGATCAGGAACAGTGCGCCGTGGGTCGCGCATTGAATCAGGCTGGCGCTGGCGTCGAGGAAGCGGTCGGGCTGCCACTCCAGTGGAATCCCGCGATGTGGGCAACGGTTGATATAGAAGTAGGCAATGCCGTCGCGGCGTACGGCCAATAGCTTGCAGCCGTCGATCTCAAAACCGAGGCTGCTGTTGGGGGCCAGGTCGCTGGAGGGGCATACAAACTTCATTTCAATCCTCAAGTGCCTTGACGTTCAAATGCAAACAATTATCAAATACCGGCTTCGCCCGTTAGCTGACTGGGCGCTCTGTTCGATGCGTTACAGAGGTTTTCTGTCACATTGACGAGTGCTCGAACGGCCCTGCCCCTGGAAGGAAACCCTGTTATGCGCCTGAGTGCCAGTGCTATTGCGCTTGTTGTCGGACTGCTGGTCAACCACGGGGCGCAAGCCTCCGAACTGCCTCAACGCTGGGTGAGTGCCGGCGGGGCGCTGTCGGAGTGGGTGACCGCCCTGGGCGGTGAGTCGAAACTGGTGGGGGTGGATACCACGAGCCAGCATCCGCAGTCGCTCAAGGCATTGCCAAGCATTGGCTATCAGCGCCAATTGTCGGCGGAAGGTATTCTGAGCCTGCGCCCACAGGTACTGGTCGGCACCGAAGAAATGGGGCCGCCGCCGGTGTTGGCGCAGATTCGCAATGCGGGCGTGCAAGTGGAGATGTTCTCGGCGCAGCCGGATTTGCCAACCCTTAAAGGCAACTTGCAGCACCTGGGCAAGTTGCTCGGCAATGAAACCCAGGCCAGCCAATTGTTTACCGGATACGAGCAAGCACTCGTTCAACAGAAGAGCTGGGTGGCCAAGGCCCAGGCCGCGCAAAAGGCGCCGGGCGTGTTGCTGTTGCTGGGGCACGCCGGGGGTAAGCCGCTGATCGCCGGCAAGGACACCGCCGCCGATTGGATGTTGCAGCAGGCGGGTGGGCACAATCTGGCGACCCACACCGGTTACAAACCCTTTTCGGTGGAATCGCTGGCGGGGTTGAGCCCTGACGTGCTGGTGTTTGCCGATCGTGCCCTGACCGGCGATGCGGCGCGCGCGGCGTTGTTCAAGGAAAACCCGATCCTGGCATCGACGCCGGCTGCCAGGAGTGGTCGGGTGTTCGAGCTTGATCCTACGTTGCTGGTTGGTGGCTTGGGGCCGCGCCTGCCGCAAAGTCTGGTGAAGCTGTCGGAAAGTTTCTATCCGTCCCAGGCTAAACCTGCCCCATGACCACTCTGGTTAAACCGCGAGCATTATTTATCGGGCTGGCGCTGCTGTGTGTCCTGGCGATCTGGCTTTCCCTGGCCCTCGGGCCGGTGAGCCTGCCGCTGCTGGACACGCTCAAGGCGGCGTTGCGCTTGATCGGCGTGCCGATCCAGGCCCAAGGCCTGGAGCAGGCCGAGCTGATCCTGGGGCAGATTCGTTTGCCGCGCACGTTGCTCGGCTTGGCGGTAGGCGGTGTGCTGGCCCTGTCGGGCGTGGCCATGCAGGGATTGTTTCGCAACCCGCTGGCGGATCCGGGGTTGGTGGGAGTTTCCAGCGGCGCGGCGCTGGGCGCAGCGGTGGCGATTGTCGGCGGTGCGTTTTTTGGCGGTTTGCCGGATGCGTTCGGGCCTTACCTGTTGTCGCTGTGTGCCTTTCTCGGAGGCTTGGGGGTGACTGCGCTGGTCTACCGTCTGGGACGGCGCAACGGCCAGACCAATGTCGCGACGATGCTGCTTGCCGGTATTGCGCTGACGGCGCTGGCCAGCTCTGCAGTAGGCCTATTTACCTACCTGGCGGACGACGCGACCCTGCGCACCCTGACGTTCTGGAACCTGGGCAGCCTCAACGGCGCCAGTTATTCAAGGTTGTGGCCGTTACTGCTGGTCAGCGCCGGTGTGGCGCTGTGGTTGCCGCGTCGGGCCAAAGCGCTGAATGCGCTGCTGCTTGGCGAATCCGAGGCCAGTCACCTTGGGATCGACGTGGAAAGGCTCAAGCGTGAGCTGGTGTTCTGCACGGCGCTAGGGGTGGGCGCGGCAGTGGCTGCGGCGGGCATGATCGGCTTTGTGGGGTTGGTGGTACCGCATCTGGTGCGCCTGCTGGCGGGGCCTGATCATCGCGTGCTGTTGCCCGCCTCGGTATTGGCGGGCGCGAGCCTGTTGCTGTTTGCCGACTTGGTCGCACGCCTGGCGTTGGCGCCGGCTGAATTACCTATTGGTATTGTCACTGCGTTTATTGGTGCGCCGTTTTTTCTTTACCTGTTGTTGCGAGGGCGTGCCTGATGTTGCGAGTCGAAGACCTGCATATCCGCCGCGGTCGGAAAACCGTATTGGCGGGCATCACGCTGGACGTGTTGCCGGGGCAAGTCCTTGGCGTGCTCGGGCCCAATGGCGCCGGCAAGAGTACGTTGCTCGGTGCTTTGTGCGCCGAGCTACAACCCGATCAGGGCAAGGTTTGGCTGGACCAGATGGCACTCAAAGACTGGAGCGGAGCTCAGCGGGCACAGCGCTTGGCGGTGCTGCCGCAAACCTCGACGCTGGATTTCGCTTTTCGTGTGGAGGAGGTCGTCGGCATGGGCCGCTTGCCCCATCAGACGGGGAAGGTGCGCGACGACGAGATTATCGACGCGGCGCTGCAGGCCGCAGATGTCGGGCACTTGAGTGGCCGCAGTTACCTGGCGTTGTCCGGTGGAGAGCGCCAGCGCGTACACCTGGCGCGGGTGCTGGCGCAGCTATGGCCGGGTGAGGCAGGGCAGACGTTGCTGTTGGATGAGCCGACTTCGATGCTCGACCCTTTGCATCAACACACCACGCTACAGGCCATTCGCACCTTTGCGGACCGCGGTGCGGCAGTGCTGGTGATTCTTCATGACCTGAACCTGGCAGCTCGTTACTGTGATCGGATTCTGTTGCTGGAGGAGGGGCGCGCCCACGCGTTGGATACGCCGGCAGAGGTCATGCGACCTGGGCCGCTGAAAGCTGTGTTTGGCCTGGATGTATTGGTGCAGCCACACCCTGAGCGCGGGCATCCGCTGATCATTGCGCGCTGAGCGTTATTACGCTTCGCTTCCTGCTGGCAGCTTTTTATAGACAAAAAAAGACCCGGCAAAAGCCGGGTCAAATAACCGTGATTAGCCTGATGAGGAGATAATCTGAGAGTCCGAACCAATGGTCTTTCAGTTATCGGCTGATCTCGCGACCAGTTGTGATAATCATAACGATTCTCATTTGAGAGTCAACATTTGTTTTGACTGTGTCTTGGAGTTTCCTCAAACGGTCGTTCGGAATGCCTGTAAGTATTGGTCTTGCAGCCCAATCTAATTCTTCTGTCGCGCCGCGATAGCGTCCAACTGGCGGTTCAAGGCTTCCTTGCGCTCAGTCGGAATGTCGTTCCAGTGCACGTCCATCAACGCCCCTTCGATGGCGTATAGCAGCACTTTAGACGCTCGGAAACCGCGCGTGCGTACAGCCCGGTAGGCGTCCACCGCCCCCAGACGGCGCAGGTCCGACGCACTGTGGATGCCCACCGCATGCAGCCACTGTGCAGACGTCTTGCCGAGGTTTTTCAGGTGTTGCAGCTCATCATTCATCAAGCCTCCTTGCGACGGCCGAACGGTGCGGTGGGTATCGTGACCAGGCAAGCCTGAAAAGGAGTGTAGCGCTCAGTAGGAAAAGCGTAGTTCTTTGGGCCGAAACGGCCTAAACGCTTATAAGAATAGTGCGGGAATTTTGCTGACAGGCAGGCGCAAGCGCCCGGCACGTCTGGACGTAGCCGGGGCAGGAGAGGTGGTATTTACTTGGTGCGGTAACGCAGGCGAGTGCCGAAATTGACCGACATGAGGATCTCGTCGGCGGTCAATTCAGGCGGGAAGTAGGTGCCGGAGATCTGCGCATGGGCCAGGCTGGCGCCTTCCAGCGAGCAGTCGCGCAAGTCCAGGCCGCGCAGGTCAGCGGAGCGGAAATAGGCGTCGGTGAAGTCCACACCGGTGGCATTCAGCTCGCGCAGGTCGAGCCCACGGAAGTCGCCGCCGCGCATGTCGATGGCGCCGTCTTTCGGGCGTTCCTGATTGAACCCTCGGATATCGTCTTTATGCAGGAGCGAGTAGAGCGGGGTATCGAGAAGCTTGGGCTGACTCATGACGGCGACTCCTGTTGGATTTATGACGCCATTATAGTGCCACTATTGCCTGGCCGTGCGCCTAAGTAGGCGACACGACCAAGAAATTTTTCTTACAAACCTGGCAGGCGCTGGCGAATTTGAGCGACCAGGGCGTCGAGGGTTCCGCTTTGATTGGTCTCCACGCGTTTGCTCAGCAGCAGTTCTTCGGCTGTCAGCGGGTCGCGATTGGCCTGCTGTTCTTCGATAACCGCAAGCGTGGCGTCAGACGGGTCGTTTTGTTCTGCCTGACGTTGCTCCAGCCAGCTGGTGATAACAGCCTGCGGCGCGTTGCAATCCAGGATCAGGAAAGGCGCACCGGTGGCTTCGGCAACCTTGGCGGCGGCGTCGCGTTGTTGGCGTTTGAGGAAGGTCGCATCCAGCACTACCGGGTAGCCGGCGCGCAATACGGTATCGGCGATTTCATTCAGCCGGGCGTAGGTTGCCGCGCTTGCGTCAGCGGCATAGATACCGGCCTCAGGCGAGTTTTCCACCTGCTGCTCGCCGAACAGGCGCTTGCGCTCCACATCCGAACGCACGCGCACGGCGCCCAGTGCTTCCACCAGACGCATGGCAACGTGGCTTTTGCCTACAGCCGAAACGCCGTGGGTAACTGCCAGGAAGCGCGACGGAATAGTGCTGTAGCTTTCCGCCAGGTTGGCATAGTTGCGGTACTGGCGCAGCGTGGTGGCGCGTTGTACCGGGCTGGCTTCGCTCGGCATGCTGAACAACGAGACCTTGGCCCGTACCAGCGCGCGGTAAGCCTTATAGAAGTTGAGTACTTCAAGGCCCTGATAATCACCGGTCAGTTCCAGGTACTGGCTGATAAAGCGTCGCGCCAGGGATTTGAGGCCACGGTCTTCGAGGTCCATCGCCAGGAAGCCGGTATCGGCATACACGTCGGTGAAGCGGAAAGGCTCGTTGAACTCGATGCAGTCGAAGATCACCACGTGGCCATCGATCAAGGTCGCGTTGCCCAGGTGGATATCACCGTGGCATTCACGGGTGAACCCGTCCAGCTTGCGCTGCGCCAGCAATGGCTTGAGGCGTTCGAAGCTGCTTTCAGCCCAGGCTTGCAGGGCTTCCAATTGAAGCAGGTCAGCCTTGTCGCTGAGGAACGGGCGGATCTGCTCGAAGTTCTGCCGCACCGGCGCCATCACCTCGTCCGGGGTGCCGGCCGCGTGGGCCTGCGGGACTTTCGGCGCGGTGAGATGGAAGTGCGCGATCTGCTTGGCCATTTCATCGATGTGCGCGCTGGTCAGTTCGCCGTTGGCCTGCAAGGTGCTGAGCAGTTGGCTTTGCGGGAACTGCCGCATTTTCAGTGCGTACTCGATGGCCGGGCCTTCGCCGCCCAATTGCGGGGCTTCGGCCGTGCCGGTGATCGGCAAAACTTCAAGATACAAATCTTCGGTCAGACGCTGGTTAAGGCGCAGCTCTTCATTGCAGAAGTGACCCCGATCGGCCAGTTGGGTGAAGTCCAGGAAGCCGAAGTTCATCGGCTTCTTCAATTTATAAGCGTAGGGGCCTGTCAGGATGACCCAGGAAATGTGGGTTTCGATGACTTGGAACGCTTCAACCGGATGAGGGTATAAAGCCGGGTTTTGCAGGGCAGCGATCAGGGACTGGCTCACGGGCGATCCTTCAAAGTCTGGGGGAAATCTTGGCGGGCATTATGGCGGTTACAGCCTGTCGTGCAAACCGCTGTCCGGCTCATGTTGATCATCAATAAAGTGCGTATAATCCGCCGCCATGACTCGAACCCGATCTCCCCGTTCCCGTAAAAAACCTCCTTCCCGTGGCCTGCGCCCATGGCTCGGCTGGGCGCTCAAGCTCGGCCTGGTTGGCCTTGTGGTGCTCGCCGGCTTCGCGGTGTACCTCGACGCTGTGGTCCAGGAGAAATTCTCCGGCAAGCGCTGGACCATTCCAGCCAAGGTGTATGCACGCCCGCTGGAATTGTTCACCGGCCAGAAGCTGAGCAAGGATGACTTCCTCACCGAGCTCGATGCCCTGGGCTACCGCCGTGAACCCGTGAGCAATGGTCCGGGTGCCGCCGCTGTCAGCGTTAATACCGTCGACTTGAATACGCGCGGCTTCCAGTTCTATGAAGGCCTGGAAAAAGCCCAGCCGGTACGCGTGCGCTTCTCCGGCGACTACGTGGCCGAGCTATCGTCACTCAATGGCTCCAAGCTGCCGGTGGTGCGCCTTGAGCCGCTGATGATCGGCGGGATTTATCCGAAGAACCTCGAAGATCGCATCCTGATCAAGCTCGATCAGGTGCCGCCGTACTTACTGGAAACCCTGGTTGCCGTGGAAGACCGCGACTTCTATAGCCACTGGGGTGTTTCGCCGAAGTCGATTGCCCGCGCGGTCTGGGTCAACACGTCCGGCGGGAAGATGACCCAGGGCGGCAGTACGTTGACGCAACAATTGGTCAAGAACTTCTACCTGACCAACGAGCGCAGCCTGACCCGTAAGCTCACCGAAGCCATGATGGCAATGCTGCTGGAGCTGCATTACAGCAAGCAGGAAATCCTAGAGGCCTACCTCAATGAGGTGTTCGTCGGCCAGGACGGCCAGCGCGCAGTGCACGGGTTTGGTCTTGCCAGCCAGTTCTTCTTCGGCCAACCGCTGTCCGAGCTGAAGTTGCATCAGGTCGCATTGCTGGTGGGGATGGTCAAGGGGCCGTCTTACTACAACCCGCGTCGCAACCCTGAGCGTGCATTGGAGCGCCGCAACCTGGTGCTCGATGTCCTTGAGCAGCAGGGTGTTGCTACCGCCGAACAAGTGGCCGCGGCCAAGAAAATGCCACTGGGTGTGACCACGCGCGGCAAGCTGGCGGACAGTTCCTTCCCGGGCTTTATCGATCTGGTCAAGCGCCAGTTACGCGAAGACTACCGCGACGAAGACTTGACCGAAGAAGGCCTGCGGATCTTCACCAGTTTCGACCCGATCCTGCAGATGAAGGCCGAAGCGTCGGTCAACGACACCTTCAAACGCTTGACGGGCCGTAAAGGCTCCGATGAAGTCGAAGCGGCCATGGTGGTGACCAACCCGGAGACCGGCGAAGTCCAGGCCATGATTGGTAGCCGCCAGGCCAGTTTCGCCGGCTTCAACCGCGCGCTGGATGCCGTGCGGCCGATCGGCTCGCTGGTCAAGCCGGCGGTCTACCTGACGGCGCTGGAGAAACCGAGCAAATACTCGCTGACCAGTTGGCTGTCGGATGACCCGTTGTCGGTCAAAGGCGCCGATGGCCAAGTGTGGACGCCGCAGAACTTTGATCGCCGTTCCCACGGTACGGTGTTCCTGTACCAGGGGCTGGCGCATTCCTACAACATTTCCACTTCCCGCCTGGGGCTGGAAGTGGGCGTGCCGAACGTGCTGAAGACGTTGGCGCGCCTGGGCATTACCCGTGAATTCCCGGCCTTCCCGTCGATCCTGCTGGGGGCCGGTGCAATGACGCCGATGGAAGTGGCGACCATGTACCAGACCCTCGCCAACGGTGGTTTTAATACCCCGATGCGCGGCATTCGCAGCGTACTGACCGCCGAGGGTGAGCCGCTCAAGCGCTACCCGTTCCAGATTCAGCAGCGCTTCGACGCGGGTTCCATCTACCTGATCCAGAACGCCATGCAGCGCGTGATGCGTGAAGGTACTGGCAGCTCGGTCTATAAAGTCCTGCCGTCCAACCTGACATTGGCGGGCAAGACCGGTACCAGTAACGACTCGCGCGACAGCTGGTTCGCCGGTTTCGGCCAGGATGTGCTGGCAGTGGTGTGGCTGGGCCGTGACGACAATGGCAAGACGCCATTTACCGGTGCGACCGGTGCGCTGCAGGTCTGGACCAGTTTCATGCGCAAGGCCGACCCGTTGCCGCTGAACATGCCGCAACCGGACAATATCGTGCAGGCCTGGATTGATCCGCACTCAGGGCAGGGCTCCGATGCCAACTGCCCAGGCGCGGTGCAGATGCCGTATATTCGCGGCAGCGAACCACCACCCGGCCCCGCGTGCGGTGGCAGTGCCCCTGCTGACGCGGAATCGGTGATGGACTGGGTCAAGGGCTGGATGAATTAAGCAAAGAGGGTTTCAAGTGAACAAGTGGTGGATTCCAGCTATTACAGCTCTGGCTTTGCTCAACGGTTGCGCCAGCGTGCAGCGCGGCTCGATTCCCGTGGTGGATTCGAGCAGCGCTGTCTCCAACAACGACCGGATTTCGGCCAATGGCGGGTTCCGCCAGACCGTGACCAACCGTCCAGCCCAAGCCGCAACCCAGGCTGTGCCGCAGGATTCGGGCGTGGTGGTGATGGTCCCGGGGGCGGGTTCTGCCACCTCGGCGCCGATCAGTGCTGAACCGTGGACGCCAGGGCCGAGCACGTCCGGGCCGATTGACACCGCGCCAGTTCAAGCGGCGCCGATCAACCAGGGCAACTACAACATGCCGTCTACGCCAAGCGGCATTCCGTCGGCCGCAAGCTCCGGCGGCCTGTCGGCTGACGAGCAACTGGATGGTCCGGTGCTGTCCTTGCTCACTACCGCCCAGCAACAGCAGGCGGGTGGCGACTTGAATGGCGCATCCTCGAGCCTTGAACGCGCCCAGCGTGTTGCGCCGCGCGAGCCGCAAGTGCTGTATCGCCTGGCGCAAGTCCGCATGGCCCAGGGCGATGCGCCGCAAGCCGAGCAGTTCGCCCGTCGCGGCCTGAGCCTGGCCAACGGTCGTCCCGACCTGCAAGCCAGCCTGTGGGTGCTGATTGGCGATGCGCGCGCTGCACAAGGTGATGCCGCCGGCGCTGCGCAGGCTCGCCAGAAAGCCAAGGTCAGCCTCTGATGGATGCACGGTTTCCGGCGATTGCTGAACAGTTATTGCTGATTGAGCGCGAATTGCGCGTGCAGGGCTGGTGGGACGAAGTGCCTCCTAGCGTTGAAGCGCTCAGCAGTGTCGAGCCGTTTTCGGTGGATACCCTGGACTTCCACCAGTGGCTGCAGTGGATCTTCCTTGTGCGCATGAAGCAGATCCTCGAGCAGGACCTGCCATTGCCGAATGCTTCCGGGATTACGGAAATGGCCGAGATGGTCTATGCCGACCGGCCGCTGGAGAGCCTGGGTTTGCGCAATGCGCTGAAAAAGTTCGACCAATTGATCGTCGACGCTCGTTAATTGCCTGACTGCCGGGTTTTCCGGCAGTCTTGCGCACATTTCTACCGCTTGACGACATTCAGGCGAGTTTTATCCCTCCTCAAAGCCCTTTCTTCTGCGTTCTCATGCGCTTAGTTGGAAAAAAGCGCAATTATTGCTTGACTTGAAGGGGCTGAAACAGAAGAATCCAAAGTCCGCTGTATCGGGACTGCCAGAAGCAGCCCCGCTCAGCAGATCATGAGGCGCACATCCGCGCCGACCTGTAACACCCGCAACGCGTTACCTCGCGCTGGGTGGGAAAAGCCCGCAACACTTGGGACGATCCCAATACTTGCTCAGTCAGTGCTGACGTAGTCGGCGACCACCGTCGCTCATGCTCTGTTGAGAAGTAAACCTATTAAGACCCGTCGGTTTTCAACGGACGGTATTCTGGCGTTTTAGAGGTGAACAACGTGGAGCTTTTATCTGGCGGTGAGATGCTCGTCCGCTTTTTGCGTGACGAAGGCGTCGACTATATCTACGGGTACCCAGGTGGTGCTCTGCTGCATGTCTACGACGCACTGTTCAAGGAACCGGCTGTTACCCACATCCTGGTTCGCCACGAACAGGCCGCGACCCATATGGCTGACGGTTACGCCCGTGCCACCGGTAAAGCCGGCGTGGTACTGGTAACGTCCGGCCCAGGCGCAACCAATGCCATTACCGGCATCGCGACTGCTTATATGGACTCCATCCCGATGGTGATCATTTCCGGCCAGGTCGCGAGCACCATGGTCGGTACCGATGCATTCCAGGAAACCGACATGATCGGTATCTCCCGGCCGATCGTGAAACACAGTTTCATGATCAAGCATGCGTCGGAAATCCCGGAAGTCATGAAAAAGGCCTTCTACCTTGCGCAGTCCGGTCGCCCGGGTCCTGTGGTGGTCGATATCCCTAAAGACATGACCAACCCGGCTGAAAAGTTCGAGTACATCTTCCCGAAGAAAGCCAAGCTGCGTTCCTACAGTCCGGCCGTTCGTGGGCACTCGGGCCAGATCCGCAAGGCGGCAGAAATGCTCCTGGCGGCCAAGCGCCCAGTGCTGTACTCGGGTGGCGGTGTGATTCTGGGCGGCGGCTCCGCGCCGCTGACCGAATTGGCCAAGCTGCTCAACCTGCCGGTAACCAACACCTTGATGGGCCTTGGCGCCTTCCCGGGTTCGGACCGTCAGTTCGTCGGCATGCTCGGCATGCACGGCAGCTACACCGCCAACCTGGCCATGCACCATGCCGACGTGATCCTGGCGGTAGGTGCGCGGTTCGATGACCGGGTGATCAACGGCGCGAGCAAATTCTGCCCGAATGCCAAGATCATCCATATCGACATCGACCCTGCGTCCATCTCCAAGACCATCAAGGCCGACGTGCCGATCGTTGGGCCTGTGGAAAGCGTGCTGACCGAAATGGTCGCCGCGCTCAAGGACATCGGCGAAACGCCGAACAAGGAATCCGTTGCCAGCTGGTGGAAGCAGATCGACGAATGGCGCGGTGACCGCGGCCTGTTCCCTTACGACAAAGGCGACGGCAGCATCATCAAGCCACAAACCGTGATCGAAACCCTGTGCGAAGTGACCAAGGGCGATGCCTTTGTAACTTCCGATGTGGGCCAGCACCAGATGTTCGCCGCGCAGTACTACAAGTTCGACAAGCCTAACCGTTGGATCAACTCCGGTGGTCTGGGCACGATGGGCTTTGGTTTCCCTGCGGCCATGGGTGTGAAGCTGAGCTTCCCGGACACTGACGTTGCGTGCGTTACCGGTGAAGGCAGCATCCAGATGAACATCCAGGAACTGTCGACGTGCCTGCAGTATGGCCTTCCGGTGAAAATCGTCTGCCTGAACAACGGCGTACTGGGCATGGTTCGTCAGTGGCAGGACATGAGCTACGGCAGCCGTCACTCCCACTCCTACATGGAATCGCTGCCGGATTTCGTAAAATTGGTTGAAGCCTACGGCCACGTCGGCATTCGCATCACCGATTTGAAAGATCTGAAGCCGAAGATGGAAGAAGCGTTCGCCATGAAGGACCGCTTGGTATTCCTCGATATTCAAGTGGATACCAGTGAGCACGTCTACCCGATGCAGATCAAAGACGGCTCGATGCGCGACATGTGGCTGAACAAGACGGAGCGTACTTAATCATGCGGCACATTATCTCCCTGCTTCTGGAGAACGAACCCGGCGCTCTGTCTCGTGTTGTCGGCCTGTTTTCGCAACGCAACTACAACATCGAAAGCCTGACCGTGGCGCCGACCGAGGACCCGACCCTGTCGCGCCTGACGTTGACCACCGTAGGCCACGATGAGGTGATCGAGCAGATCACCAAGAACCTCAACAAGCTGATCGAGGTGGTCAAGCTGGTCGATCTTTCGGAAAGTGCCCACATTGAGCGTGAGCTGATGTTGGTTAAGGTCAAGGCCACGGGAGCCCAGCGTGCCGAGATCAAACGGACTACCGACATTTATCGCGGGCAGATCGTCGATGTGAGCGCCAGCGTTTATACCGTTCAACTGACCGGCACAAGCGACAAGCTGGACAGCTTTATCCAGTCGATCGGGACAGCCTCGATTCTGGAAACCGTACGCAGTGGTGTCACCGGGATTGCCCGTGGCGACAAAGTACTCAGCATCTAACCCAAATTAGCGAATGGCCTCACGGCCTGGATATATAGAGGAACCTCATGAAAGTTTATTACGATAAAGATTGTGACCTGTCGATCATCCAGGGCAAGAAAGTCGCCATCATCGGCTACGGCTCCCAGGGTCACGCGCAAGCTTGCAACCTGAAAGATTCCGGCGTTGACGTGACTGTTGGCCTGCGCAAAGGCTCGGCCACTGTTGCCAAGGCTGAAGCCCACGGCCTGAAAGTGACTGACGTTGCTTCGGCCGTTGCTGCTGCCGACCTGGTCATGATCCTGACCCCGGACGAGTTCCAGTCCGCGCTGTACAAAAACGAAATCGAGCCGAACATCAAGAAGGGCGCCACCCTGGCCTTCTCCCACGGCTTCGCAATCCACTACAACCAGGTAGTGCCGCGCGCCGACCTCGACGTGATCATGATCGCGCCGAAAGCACCGGGTCACACCGTGCGTTCCGAGTTCGTAAAGGGCGGCGGTATCCCTGACCTGATCGCGATCTACCAGGACGCGTCGGGCAACGCCAAAAACGTTGCACTGTCCTACGCCGCTGGCGTTGGTGGCGGCCGTACCGGCATCATCGAAACCACCTTCAAGGACGAGACCGAAACCGACCTGTTCGGCGAGCAAGCCGTTCTGTGTGGCGGTACCGTTGAGCTGGTCAAAGCCGGTTTCGAAACCCTGGTTGAAGCTGGCTACGCGCCGGAAATGGCCTACTTCGAATGCCTGCACGAGCTGAAGCTGATCGTTGACCTCATGTACGAAGGCGGTATCGCCAACATGAACTACTCGATCTCCAACAACGCCGAGTACGGTGAGTACGTGACTGGCCCGGAAGTAATCAACGCCGAATCCCGTCAGGCCATGCGCAACGCCCTGAAACGTATTCAGGACGGCGAGTACGCCAAAATGTTCATCAGCGAAGGCGCAACCGGCTACCCTTCGATGACCGCCAAGCGTCGTAACAACGCCGCTCACGGTATCGAAGTTATCGGCGAGCAACTGCGCTCCATGATGCCGTGGATCGGTGCCAACAAGATCGTCGATAAAGCCAAGAACTAAGTCGAACGTATCCAGAGAAACGCGGCCTAGGCCGCGTTTTTTCGTTTGAGGGCGGGTTCTGGTATAAAGCTGCATCGTTTGCGGGCGAACACGCGCCGTAAGTATCTGTCGAACTCTTTTCACACCGTTGCAAGGTAAAGTCCATGACCGAACGTCCCGAAGAGCCACGCCAGGCCTCTGACGCCGAAAGCCTGCTACCGATCGATGAACATGTCGAAGAAGGGCATGACGCGGAAGGTCGCAAGGTCCGGCATCGTGGCATCTATTTGCTGCCCAATCTGTTTACCACGGCGAACCTGTTTGCCGGGTTCTATTCCATCATCAACTCCATGAGCGCTCAGAGCGCATTGGCAGCGGGTGATGCGGTGAGTGCCAGCAAGTATTTCGGTTTTGCTGCTATCGCCATTTTCGTCGCCATGGTGCTTGATGGCCTGGACGGCCGTGTGGCCCGTATGACCAACACCCAAAGCGCATTCGGTGCCGAGTATGACTCGCTGTCGGACATGGTTGCCTTTGGTGTCGCGCCTGCGCTGCTGGCGTTTGCCTGGGCGCTGGGTGATATGGGCAAGGTCGGCTGGATGGTTGCTTTCATCTATGTCGCGGGGGCCGCGCTGCGTCTGGCGCGTTTCAATACGCAGGTAGGAACTGCCGACAAGCGGTACTTCATCGGGCTCGCCAGCCCGGCGGCTGCCGGCGTGGTGGCGGGTATCGTCTGGGCATTCAGTGATTACGGCATCCAGGGTTCGAAGATGTCGTTCCTGGTGGCCTTGATGGTTGCGGCGGCCGGCATGCTGATGGTCAGCAACATCAAGTACAACAGCTTCAAGGAATTTGACCTGAAGGGGCGGGTGCCTTTTGTTGCGATTCTTGTAGTGGTGCTGGTATTTGCGGTCGTGTTCAGTGATCCGCCGCGTATTTTGCTGTTGGCGTTCCTGGCTTACGCAGCGTCGGGGCCGATTCAATACTTGCTGCATCTGCGCCGCGACAAAACATTGCCTTAATGTAATTTCCCCCATACTCCGCAGTCTATTGGTGCATCAGTCCTCCAATGCTGCGGAGTTGCCATGTTAATCAAGATCCCCAAAGCGTCCGATTGCAATGAGTCGGGTGTCACCCCCGAATCCTTTTACCTCTCTCGCCGCAGCTTGCTCGGTGGTGCGCTTGCCGGGATTGCCGCTGGCAGCCTGCCGCGTTGGGCCGGCGCGGATGAAGCTGCGCGTTATCCCGACGTAGAGCCGAGTAAGGCGCCTGGATGGTTTGCCGAGAAACTGCCGGCTACCCAATGGCAGGCCGTGACGGTAAAAGACGAAGCTATCACGCCGTTCAAGGACGCCACCCACTACAACAACTTCTATGAGTTCGGTACAGGCAAGGGCGACCCGGCGACGAACGCAGGGTCACTCAAGACCGAACCCTGGAGTGTGGTGATTGATGGGGAGGTCGCGAAGCCGGGGCGTTATGCCCTGGAAGACTTCATGAAGCCCTATCAGCTGGAAGAGCGAATCTACCGTTTGCGCTGCGTCGAGGCGTGGTCGATGGTCATTCCGTGGATCGGCTTTCCGATCTCGGCCTTGCTCAAGCAGGTTGAACCGACTTCCAAAGCCAAGTACATCCGCTTTGAAACCCTGCAGGATCCCAAGAGCATGCCGGGGCAGCGCTCTAGTTTTGGCTTGATCGATTGGCCTTATGTCGAAGGGTTGCGCCTGGATGAGGCGATGAACCCGTTGGCGATTCTTGCCGTGGGCATGTATGGGCGCGAATTGCCTAACCAGAATGGCGCGCCGTTACGGTTGGTGGTGCCATGGAAATATGGCTTCAAGAGTGTGAAGTCGATTGTGCGGATCAGTCTCGTCAGCGAGCAGCCGAAAACAACGTGGCAGAGTATTGCGGCGGATGAGTACGGTTTTTACGCGAACGTGAACCCGACAGTCGATCATCCTCGCTGGACGCAGGCGCGCGAGCGTCGTCTGCCCAGTGGCCTGTTCAGTCCGAATGTACGCGAGACGCAGATGTTCAACGGTTACTCGGATGAGGTCGCTTCTCTATATTCCGGTCTTGATCTGCGGAAGAATTATTGATGCGTTATCCGATCTGGCGCGTGGGCGTCTTTCTAACGGCGGCGGTGTGGCCTTTTTTCTGGCTGTATGAAGCATGGAGTTCTGTGCTCGGGCCTGATCCGGGCAAAGTCCTGATGGATCGGTTGGGGCTTGGGACATTGATTCTGTTGCTGGTCACATTGGCCATGACGCCACTGCAGAAACTCAGCGGGTGGGCGGGGTGGATCGCCGTTCGCCGACAGCTGGGGTTATGGTGCTTTGCGTATGTGGTGCTGCACCTGGCAGCTTATTGCGTTTTCATTCTGGGGCTTGATTGGTCGCAGTTCGGGGTGGAGTTGCGTAAGCGGCCTTACATTATAGTGGGGGCGCTTGGGTTTCTTTGCTTATTGCTGCTGGCTGTGACCTCCAATCGCTACAGTCAGCGCCGGCTGGGCAGTCGTTGGAAGAAGCTGCATCGCCTGGTGTATGTGATTCTTGGGCTGGGGCTGCTGCACATGTTGTGGATCGTGCGGGCCGACCTTAAGGAGTGGGCTATCTACGCCTTTATAGGGGCGCTTCTGTTGGTACTGCGGATTCCGCCCGTGATGCGCCGGATTCCTCGCCTTATCGCGAAAAAAACAGTTTCTGTCACAAAAGCGTAATTAGGGCTTGACGGCAGATTCTGGAAGTCTATAATTCGCCCCACTTCCGGCGCAGTCGAAACGGAAAACTCCTTGGTAAACAAAGAGTTATGCGAGATTCGACAGTGAGTTGCTTCAGTTCATCGAAGCCCAGAAGGAGTTGATAGAGCGGTGTTGTTTGGCTCTATTAACGTTTCGATCTTCTCGGTCGAAAGCGGAGAAAAAGAGGTGTTGACAGCAGCGTGTAACGCTGTAGAATTCGCCTCCCGCTAACGAGAGATCGGAAGCGCAAGTG
>NZ_JBAWDE010000045.1:0-4018 GCF_049590575.1 Pseudomonas sp. | reverse complement strand
GTGTTTTTCTTTCAAACCTTTCGAGAACTGCATCCCACATAGTTTCGTCACCCTGACTGAAGTTTTGGGGGATTTTAAACCAAGACCTTGAAAGGGATGGCTGTAAGAGCGGAACCATACGAAGCCGTTACCGCAGCAACGGATATGTACCCAAAACCCTACTCAATCCCCACCTGATTCCGCCCATTATGCTTGGCCGTATACAACCCCTTGTCCGCCGCCAATATCACCTGCCGACAATCCGTCCCCTGCTGCGGCGTCATCGTCGACAACCCGATACTGATCGTCAAACTCGACCCCTCGGTCGGCGCAATATGCGGGATCTTCAGCGCCGCCACCGCCATCCGCAGCTTCTCGGCCACCAACCGCGCCCCACCCGGCGATGTGTTAGGCAGCACCAGAGCAAACTCCTCCCCCCCATACCGCGCCGGCAAATCCGAAGGCCGGCTGCTCGCCTCACGAATCGTCGCAGCCACCTTGCGCAACGCCTCGTCCCCCTCGACATGCCCAAAGCTGTCGTTATAGGTCTTGAAGAAATCCACATCAATCATCAGCAACGACAACTGCGTCTGGTCACGCATGGCCCGGCGCCACTCCAGCTCCAGGTACTCGTCAAAGTGCCGACGGTTGGACAGCCCCGTCAGCCCATCAGAGTTCATCAACCGTTGCAACACCAGGTTGGTGTCGAGCAATTGCTGCTGGCTGACCCGCAGCGCACGATACGCCGCATCCCGCTGCAACAACGTCATATAGGAGCGCGAGTGATAGCGAATCCGCGCCACCAGTTCGATGTTGTCCGGCAGCTTGACCAGGTAATCATTGGCCCCCGCCGAAAACGCCGCGCTCTTGATCAGCGGGTCCTCCTTGGTCGAAAGCACAATGATCGGGATATTCGCCGTGGCCGGGTGGTTGCGGTACTCGCGCACCAGCGTCAGGCCGTCGAGGCCGGGCATCACCAGGTCTTGCAGGATCACCGTCGGCTTGATGCGGATCGCCTGGGCGATCGCCTGGTGCGGATCGGCGCAAAAGTGGAAGTCGATGTTTTCTTCATGAGCCAGGCCGCGCCGCACGGCTTCGCCGATCATGGCCTGGTCGTCGACCAGCAACACCATGGCGGCGTTTTCGTCGGTCTTGATGTCGTCGATCTGTAAATCATTCATGTGCAGTCACCTGAATTACCACCTGCAAACCAACACCGTGGAGGGTAAGGATCATTTCGAAAATACCTCCAACAACCGGGGCGCAATTCTATCCAGTGGGCGAATTTCAACAGCGGCATCGATCGCCGCCGCCGCTTTGGGCATGCCATACACCGCCGAGCTCTGCTGATCCTGGGCGATGGTCAAATATCCTTGTTCACGCAGTAACTTGAGGCCCTGGGCCCCATCGCGCCCCATGCCGGTCAGCAGTACGCCGACGGCATCGCCATTCCAGTGGCTGGCCACGCTTTCGAAGAACACGTCGATCGAAGGCCGGTAGATCTCGTTCACCGGCTCTGCGGTATAGGCTAGCGTGCCATCCTTCAATAGACGAATGTGGTGATTGGTGCCGGCCAGCAGCACCGTACCGCTCTGCGGCGGTTCACCCTCGCGGGCCAGGCGCACCGGCAAGCTGGAGGCACTGCTCAGCCACTCGGCCATGCCGGCGGCGAACACCTGGTCCACATGCTGCACCAGCACGATGGCGGCGGGAAAGTCCCGGGGCAGGCCCTTGAGCAGGATTTCCAGGGCAGCCGGGCCACCCGCCGAGGAGCCGATGGCGACCAGGCTCTGGCGCTTGCCGGTACTGCGCTGTGGCGCGGTTTCAGCGCGCACGCGGCTGCCGCGCTGGCCGATCAGCCAGCCGATATTGAGGATCTTGCGCAACAGCGGCGCCGCCGCGTCCTTGGGGTTGCCCACGCCAAGCGGTGGCGTGTCGACCACGTCCAGCGCGCCGTGGCCCATGGCTTCGAACACCCGGCTCATGTTGGCCTGGCGGTCGACGGTGACGATCACGATGGCGCACGGGGTCTCGGCCATGATCCGGCGGGTCGCCTCCACGCCGTCCATCACCGGCATGATCAGGTCCATCAGGATCAGATCCGGGGTCAGCTCGGCGCAGTGCTGCACCGCTTCCAGACCGTTACTGGCCACCCACACCAGCTCATGGGCGGGCTCGAAACCCAAGGCGCGACGCAGGGCTTCCACCGCCAGGGGCATGTCATTGACGATCGCAATCCTCATGCCCGCGCGCCTCCAATCAGCTCCATCACGGCGTCCAGCAGGGCGTCATCGTGGAAACTGGCTTTGGCCAAATAATAGTCGGCGCCGGCGTCCAGTCCACGACGTCGGTCTTCTTCACGATCCTTGTAGGACACCACCATCACCGGCAACGACTGCAGGCGAGTATCACGGCGCAAAAGTGTGACCAATTCAATACCGTCCATGCGAGGCATATCAATGTCAGTGATCAACAGGTCAAAGTCTTCGGAGCGCAAGGCATTCCAGCCATCCATGCCATCGACCGCCACCGCCACTTCATAACCACGATTAAGTAACAACTTGCGTTGCAGTTCACGCACGGTGAGCGAATCGTCGACCACCAGCACCCGTTTGCGCGGGGCCTCGGTGGCCTGCTGGCTACGCCGGGCGATGCGTTCCAGGCGGCCGGTGTTGAGCAGTTTGTCGACCGAACGCAGCATGTCTTCGACATCGACGATCAGCACCACCGAGCCGTCATCCAGCAAGGCACCGGCGGAAATATCCTGGACCTTGCCCAGCCGGTCATCCAGCGGCAACACCACCAGGGTGCGCTCGCCGATAAAGCGCTCCACGGCGATCCCGTACACGGCATCGCGCTCGCGGATCACCACCACCTTCAGGGTCTCCTGATTACTCTGCCCCGGCGGGCGCTGCAATAACTGGCTGGCCGCGACCAGCCCGACATGCCGGCCTTCGTGCCAGAAATGCTGACGGCCTTCCAGTTGCACGATGTCGTCGGGCGCCAGGTCGCACATGCGCTCGATGTGCGCCAGCGGGAACGCGTAGGCTTCTTCGCCGACTTCCACCACCAGGCTGCGCACCACCGACAGGGTCAGCGGCACCTCCAGGTGAAAACGGCTGCCCTGCCCCGCCGTCTGCTCCAACACCACCGCACCGCGCAGCTGGCGCACCATGTGCTGCACCGCATCCAGGCCGACGCCGCGCCCGGACACTTCGGTGACCTTGTCGCGCAGGCTGAAACCCGGCAAAAACAGGAACGTCAGCAGCTCTTCCTCGCTCAGGCGCAGCGCGGTTTCCAGCGGCGACAAGTGTCGGTCGACGATGGTGCCGCGCAGGCGCTCCAGGTCGACCCCATTGCCGTCATCGCTGAGCTCCAGCACCAGCAGACCGGCCTGATGGGACGCGCGCAGGCGGATCAGGCCTTCGGCGGGTTTGCCCGCCAGCATGCGCTGCTCGGGCATTTCGATACCGTGGTCGACGGCATTGCGCAGCAAGTGGGTGAGCGGTGCTTCGAGCTTTTCCAGTACGTCGCGGTCAACCTGGGTCTTTTCGCCCTCGATCTCCAAGCGCACCTGCTTGCCCAGGCTGCGGCCAAGATCACGCACCATGCGCACTTGCCCGGCCAGCACATCGGCAAACGGGCGCATGCGGCAGGCCAGCGCCGTGTCGTACAGCACCTGGGCGCGCTGCCCGGCCTGCCAGCCGAACTCATCCAGCTCGGCGTGTTTTTCCGCCAGCAGGGCCTGGGCTTCGCTCAACAGGCGGCGCGTATCGGCCAGGGCTTCCTGGGCTTCGAGGTTCAAGTCCAGGGTCTTGAGCTGACCGTCCAGCGTATCCAGGGCGCGCACGCTCTGGCTCTGGATGCGCTTGAGGCGTTGCAGGCTGGCCAGGTACGGCTTGAGCCGCTGGGTTTCGACCAGGGATTTGCTCGACAGGTCGAGCAGGCTGTTCAAGCGTTCGGCGGTCACGCGCAATACGCGCTCGCCGCCTTCGGTCATACGTTTGTTCTGGCGCGGCGGCTCGCTGCTGACCGGCGG
>NZ_JBAWDE010000044.1:0-3068 GCF_049590575.1 Pseudomonas sp. | reverse complement strand
CTGGCGCTGGCCCAGCGTTGCAGCGGCGTTCCGGCGGCCGTGCCGCTGTTCAGCGCGTTGCTCAATTACCGTCACAGCACACCCGGTGAAATGGCCCGCGATGGCCACGGGATCTGGGAAGGCGTGCAACTGCTGGGCGGTGAAGAACGCAGTAACTACCCGTTGACGCTCAGCGTGGATGACTTCGGCACAGGCTTTGGCCTGACGGTGCTGGCGCTGCCGCAGATCGGCGCCCAGCGGCTGTGCGGCTACATGCACAACGCCGTGGAGCAGTTGGTCACCACACTGGAACAGGCGCCCGCCGCTGCGCTCAACCACCTGCAGATGGTGCCTGCGGCGGAGCACCAGACCCTGTTGGTCGAGTTCAACGCCACCGCTGCGGATTTCCCGACCGGGCACACCCTGCACGGCGCCTTCGAGGTCCAGGCCGAGCGCCAGCCCGACGCGATTGCCGTGCAGCAAGACGGCGAAAGCCTGACGTATCAGCAACTCAATCAACGCGCCAACCGGTTGGCCCATCACCTGCTGGAACTCGGCGTGCAGCCGGATGACCGCGTTGCGCTCTGCTGCCGTCGCGGCCCGCAGATGCTGGTGGGGCTGCTGGGCATTCTCAAGGCCGGTGCGGCGTATGTGCCGATCGACCCGGCGTACCCGGCCGAACGCATCGCCTATCTGTTGCAGGACAGCACGCCAGTGGCGGTGTTGGCAGAGCCGAGTACACGCGACCTGTTGGGCGGGGTCGCTACCGTGGACCTGCACCACGGCGGATCGCAGCACCCTCTGGTCAGCAACCCGCAACCGGCTGGCCTGACCCCGGCCAACCTGGCCTATGTGATCTACACCTCCGGCTCCACCGGCCAGCCCAAAGGCGTGATGGTGGAGCACCGCACCGTGGAAAACCTGGTGCACTGGCATTGCGAAGCGTTCGGCCTGGACGCGCGCAGCCATACCAGCAGCGTCGCCGGTTTCGGTTTTGATGCGATGGCCTGGGAGGTGTGGCCGGCGCTGTGCGCGGGCGCCACCCTGCACCTGCCGCCGGCCGAGGTGGGCAATGAACACATCGACGCGCTGCTCGCCTGGTGGCTGGCGCAGCCGCTGGATGTGAGCTTCCTGCCGACACCGGTGGCCGAGTACGCCTTCAGCCAGCACCTGCAACACCCGACGCTGCGCATCCTGCTGATCGGTGGCGACCGCCTGCGCCAGTTCAGCCAGGAGCGGCGCTTTGCCGTGATCAACAACTACGGGCCGACCGAGGCCACGGTGGTCGCCACCTCCGGCCGGGTGCGTGCCGGGCAGACGCTGCATATCGGCCGGCCCATCGCGAATGCCAGCGTGTATGTGCTGGATGCACAGTTACGCCCGGTGCCGGTGGGCGTCGCCGGTGAGCTGTACGTGGGCGGCAGCGGCGTGGCGCGGGGCTACCTCAACCGTCCCGAAATGACCGCCGAACGCTTCCTGCACGACCCGTTCAACCCCGGCCGCATGTACCGCACCGGTGACCTAGTGCGCTGGCTGCCCGACGGCAACCTCGAGTACCTGGGCCGTAACGATGACCAGGTCAAAGTGCGCGGTGTGCGGGTGGAACTGGGCGAAATCGAAAGCCGCCTGGCCGCACTCGACGGCGTCGGCGAGGCCGTGGTGCTGGTGCGCGAGGGCCGCCTGGTGGCCTGGTTCACCGAACACCGCGCCTTGACGATTGAAAGCCTGCGCGCGCACCTGCAAGCGCAGCTGCCCGACTCGCTGGTGCCGGTGGCCTACGTCAGGCTTGATGCGCTGCCGCTGACCGCCAACGGCAAGCTGGACCGCAAGGCCTTGCCGGATCCCGAGCAATCGGCCTTGCTCAGCCGTGCCTACGAGGCGCCGCAAGGTGCCGTGGAAACCACCCTGGCGCGGATCTGGGCCGAGGTGTTGCAGGTTGAGCAAGTGGGGCGCCATGACCACTTCTTCGAACTGGGCGGGCATTCGCTGCTGGCGGTCAGCCTGATCGAGCGCATGCGCCAGGCCGACCTCAGCGCCGACGTGCGGGTGCTGTTCAGCCAGCCGACCTTGGCCGCGCTGGCTGCCGCGGTGGGCAGTGGCCGCGAAGTGCACGTCCCGGAAAACCGCATCGCCGCCGGTTGCCAGCGCATCACCCCGGACCTGCTGCCTCTGGTCTCACTGGACCAATCGACCCTGGATCAGGTGGTCGCCCGCGTCCCCGGTGGCGCCGCCAATGTGCAGGACATCTACCCGTTGGCGCCGTTGCAGGAGGGTATTCTTTACCACTACCTGACGGCCGAGCAGGGCGACCCCTACCTGCTGCAATCGCACCTGGCGTTTGACAGCCTCGAGCGGCTGCAGGCTTTTGCCCAGGCGCTGCAGCAGGTGATCAACCGCCATGACATCCTGCGCACCGGGATCGTCTGGGAAGGCCTGGCGCAACCGCTGCAAGTGGTATGGCGCCAGGCTGAACTGGTGGTGCAGGAACTGCACTTGCAGGGCGATGTACTGGCCGGCCTGCATGCGCGTTTCGATGCGCGGCGCTATCGCCTGGACATCAGCCAGGCCCCGCTGATCCGCCTGATGTACGCCCAGGACCCGGCGAATGGGCGCGTGGTGGTGGTGCTGCTCTATCACCATATCGCGCTGGACCACACCGCTTTTGACGTGGTGCTGCGTGAAATGCAGGGCTACCTGCTGGGCCATCCAGCCCCCACGGCGGCCCCGATGCCATACCGCAACTATGTGGCGCAGGCGCGTCTCGGCGTGAGCGAGCAGGAACACGAAGCGTTCTTTCGCGAGATGCTCGGCGACGTCGATGAACCGACCTTGCCCTTCGGCCTGCAGGATGTGCGCGGCGACGGCAGCGCCATCGAAGAACACCGGCTGCACCTGGACGCCGGCCTCAACCGCCGCTTGCGTGCCCAGGCGCGTGTGCTCGGCGTGAGCACGGCGAGCCTGTTCCACCTGGCCTGGGGCCAGGTGCTGGCAGCCACGTCCAACCGCAGCAGCGTGGTGTTCGGCACGGTACTGGTCGGCCGCATGCAGGGCGGCGAGGGCGCCGACCGCGCGCTCGGGGTGTTTATCAA
>NZ_JBAWDE010000043.1:0-12705 GCF_049590575.1 Pseudomonas sp. | reverse complement strand
GTCGGTGAGTTTGCTTGGCAAGGCTATACGGCGCTGGTTCATCAGCGCCATGTCATTGCTGTGCGCCGCAGCGGCGCCGGCCTGCGGTTCCGCCACGCGGTAAGCCCACAACGGGCGCTGGCCATTGGACCGGCCCAATGGACCTTCGGCCTGGGTGCCGGCGGCAATCTCGGTCGGCACGGCGGCCTTTTTCACCGGCTCGGCAGCGGCCGGGCCCTGCAAGGTGGCCGCCTGGGCGTCCACCGGTTTGTTCTTTTGCATCTGGCGCATCAGCACGTCGGCCAGGCCGATACCACCGCCTTCGCGGGACATCGAGACCGCCAGTTGCTGGTCGTACATTTCCTGGTACTGCTTGGCCGCCGGAGTGTTCAGCGGGTTGTCCTTGCCCAGGGCCTCGGTGGCCGAGCGCATCGACTTGAGCATCTCGCTCAAGAACAGCGACTCGAACTCCTGCGCCACTTTGCGCATGTTGCCTTCGCTGTTCTTGTCGTCGCCGACCTTGAGCTGGTTAAGCCGGTTCAGGTCGGAGTAGGACCCCGAGTCCGCGGTGCTGGTGATCCCGCTCTTGCGCATATCCATGGCGATGGCCTCAGATCACGATCAGGTCGGCTTGCAAGGCGCCGGCCTGTTTCAACGCTTCGAGGATCGCCATCAAGTCGCCGGGCGCCGCGCCCACCTGGTTCACCGCACGGACAATCTCATCCAGCGTGGTGCCGGGGCCGAACTTGAACATCGGCTTGGCTTCTTGCTCGGCGTTGACGCGCGAACGTGGCACCACGGCGGTCTGGCCATTGGACAAAGGCCCAGGCTGGCTGACGATCGGGTCTTCGGTGATGGTCACGGTCAGGCTGCCGTGGGTCACTGCCGCCGGCGAAACCTTGACGTTCTGGCCGATCACGATGGTGCCGGTGCGCGAGTTGATGATGACTTTGGCCACCGCCTGGCCGGGGTCGACCTCGAGGTTTTCCAGGATCGACAGGTAGTCGACACGCTGGCTTGGGTCGAGCGGCGCGGTGACGCGGATCGAGCCGCCGTCGATGGCCTGGGCCACGCCAGGGCCGAGCATGTCGTTGATTTTGTCGACCACACGCTTGGCGGTGGTGAAGTCCGAACGGTTGAGGTTCAGCGTCAGGCTGTTGCCCTGGTTGAAACCACTTGGCACGGTCCGCTCAACCGTGGCGCCGCCGGGAATACGCCCGGCCGACGGCACGTTGACGGTAATCTTCGAACCGTCGCGGCCCTCGGCGTCAAAACCACCCACGACCAGGTTGCCCTGGGCGATGGCATAGACGTTGCCGTCGATACCTTTGAGCGGCGTCATCAGCAAGGTGCCGCCGCGCAGGCTTTTCGAGTTACCGATGGAGGCCACGGTGATGTCCACCACCTGGCCCGGCTTGGAAAACGCCGGCAAGTCGGCACTGATCGACACGGCCGCGACGTTTTTCAGCTGCACGTTGCCCGACCCCGCCGGCACCTTGATGCCGAACTGCGAGAGCATGTTGTTGAAGGTCTGCAGGGTGAACGGGGTCTGGGTGGTCTGGTCACCCGTACCGTTGAGCCCCACCACCAGGCCGTAGCCGATCAACTGGTTGGAACGCACGCCGGAAATGCTCGCGATGTCTTTCAAGCGCTCGGCCTGGGCGCCTGCGCTCAGGGCCAGCAGCAGCATCGCAGCCATCAGCTGTTTGAAGTTCAAGTTGGTCACCTAGAAAGGGAACAGCGGGCTAAGGAAGAAACGGTCGAACCAGCCCGGCTGACTCGCATCAGCAAACGAACCCGTACCCGAGTAGGTAATGCGCGCATCGGCAATCCGCGTCGACGACACAGTGTTGTCCGTAGCGATGTCATCGGCCCGAACCATGCCGGCGATGCGCACCAACTCGTCACCGGTGTTGAGGGTCATCCACTTTTCGCCGCGAATCGCGATGATGCCGTTGGGCAACACATCCGCCACAGTCACGGTGATCGAACCGGTCAGGGTGTTGCCCTGCGCCGCCGCGCTCTTGCCGTTGGTGGCACGGTCGCCGCTGTAGCCGGCGTCCAGGCTCAGGTCACCGCTGCCCAACGGGTTGTTGGTGTTGGGCACGCCGCCAAACAGCGAGCTCAGCCCGATGCTGGTCTTGCTGGTCTTGCCGATCTGCG
Organism: Pseudomonas sp.; assembly: GCF_049590575.1. GTDB lineage: Bacteria > Pseudomonadota > Gammaproteobacteria > Pseudomonadales > Pseudomonadaceae > Aquipseudomonas. The sequence continues at coordinate 10,563 of NZ_JBAWDE010000043.1, read as the reverse complement.
AGTTGGCGTTCTTGCTCGCCTGAGTGCGCTCGTTCAGGGTGATGGTGATGATGTCACCGACCCGGAACGCCTTGCGGTCGCTGTACAGGTTCTGTTCGAAACCGGCCTGGTAGATCGAGCCATTGTTGGCCGCCGCAGGCAGTGGCGTGCGCGGCAACACCGGCGCGTAGTACGGGTCATTGGGCTTTGGCGTCGGGGCGACGCAGCCCGCGAGCACGGCGATCCCACTCAATGCCAGAACAGAAACAATGCGATTCATGACCCTTACCTCACGGTGTTGCAGGCGCCCTCAAGAGCGCCCCATAGACTTGATTACAGATTCTGCGTTACGAACGAAAGCATCTGGTCGGCGGTGGAGATCACCTTGGAGTTCATCTCGTAGGCGCGCTGGGTGGTGATCATGTTGACCATCTCCTCAACCGTGCTCACGTTGGAGGTTTCCAGGGTGCTTTGCAGCGTGGTACCAAAACCGTTCAGGCCAGGGGTGCCGATTTGCGGCGCGCCGCTGGAGGCGGTTTCCAGGAACAGGTTGTTACCCATGGCCTGCAGGCCGGCCGGGTTGATGAAGTCGGCGGTTTGCAGGTTGCCGATCACTTGCGACGCCGGGTTGCCGGCCACGGTGATCGACACGGTGCCGTCGTTGCCGACGGTGAAGGTCTGAGCGTTGTTGGGCACGACGATCGCCGGCTCCAGGGCGAAGCCGTTGGCGGTCACGATTTGGCCGTTGGCGTCCAAGTGGAACGTACCGTCACGGGTATAAGACGTGGTGCCATCGGGCTGCAAAATCTGGAAAAACCCTTTGCCATTGATCGCCATGTCCAGGGGCTGGCCAGTTTGCTGCAGGTTACCGGCATTGAAGTTCTTCTGGGTGCCGACGATCTGCACACCGGTACCCAGTTGCAGGCCCGACGGCAATTCGCTGTCCTGGGTCGACTGGGCGCCCGGCTGCCTTTTGATCTGGTAGAGCAAATCCTGGAACTCGGCGCGGTCACGTTTGAAACCCGTGGTCGACACGTTGGCCAAGTTGTTGGAAATGGTGGTCAGGTTGGTGTCCTGGGCGGACAAACCTGTTTTGGCAACCCATAGAGCCGGAAGCATGCTGTTCTCCTTCGTGCGCCTGTTTGTTGGCGCTGCGCTGCAAAATTAGTGGTAGGTACCGAATCAGGTCATTGCCAGGACGCGAGTCATGGCCTGGTCGTCTTCTTTAGCGCTGTTCATCATCTTGATGTGCAGCTCGAACTGCTTGGAAAGCGCCAGCACCGCGGTCATTTCTTCCACGGCATTGACGTTGCTCGCTTGCAGGAAGCCCGAGGTCAGGGTGACGTTCGCGTTGGCCTGGGCCGGCTGGCCATCCTTGGTGTGGATGGTGCCATCCAGGCCTTTATTCATATTCTTGAGGTCCGGCTGGACCAGCTTGATGCGGTCCACTTCAGCCATTACCCGCGGGCCTTCGCCCATGGCGCGGATGCTGATGGTGCCATCAGAACCCACTTCGATTTTCTGCTGGGGCGGCACGGCAATCGGGCCACCGTTGCCCATGATCGGCATCCCGTTGCCGGCCCGCAGCACGCCCAATGCATCGACGTTCATGCTGGCGCTGCGCACGTAGGCTTCGCTGCCGTCCGGGGTTTGCACGGCCATCCAGCCGTCGCCGTTGACGGCGACGTCGAGGTCACGACCGGTCTCGATCATTGCGCCAGGGGTGAAGTCGGTGGCTGGGCGTTCGGTCATGGCAAAAGCCCGCGCCGGAAAGCTGTCACCGAACACCGGCATCGAACGCGCCTGTTCCAGGTCACGTTGGAAACCATTGGTGGAAATGTTCGCCAGGTTGTTGGCATGGGCCTTCTGCGCCAGTGCATTCTGGCTGGCGCCGGTCATTGCCACATAAAGGTACTTGTCCACGCTCTTTCCTCTTTCTGACGGACGCTTGCCGCCCACCGCTGTACTGATGAGGCTTAAGCAATTTGCGAACCAACTTTTGAAATTCGCCTGAAACCAAGGCGGGGCAAGGCTTTGTGCGAGTATCGAGACCTGACGGGTTTCGCACAGAGACGGAAAAACGGCGGGCTTATGCCGCTAGCGGCAAGCCACTTAAAGCACATGACGGAAAATTCCGCGCGCACGCAACCGGCCCGTCCTTCCGCATCAGGCGAACGTGGCGCCTGGATATCCAGCCCAGGAACAACCTAAATAGAGGCATTCACCCGCCGACATTGACGTTCCCCAAGGAGACTCTGAGAGTGATCGCCCCGATTGATCTGCAGCACAAGCCCATTCAAACCCTCATGCCCCCCACGCTTAACGCGCTCGGTGCATCTGCCTCTGAAGCCAAGCAGGTTCAAGGCAGTCAGTTTTCCGACTCTGCGACCCAACCCCCACGACTGGCGCCCCACCCCGAACTGGACAGCTACGTCCTGAACAACGCCCAGGCGCCAAAATCGGCAGCTCAGTTCACTGCAGAGATGGTCAAGAAACAGTTCAAGGAAAAATTCGGCCAGGACGTTGACCCCGACAATACGTACGTCGTCACCTTTGCCTATAACAAGCAGGGGAACGCCCCGCCCTACCCGGCGCAAATCATCAGCAAAACCTCACTGACCGAAGCGGCACAACGAAATCAGCAGTACACCGAAAAGACTGATGCCTTAACGGTCGAAAGAAGTGACACCGGCTACGACGCTCACATCAGCCTCAAGGCGCAAAAAAGCATCCCGATCTATAAAGCCTCGCCGCACCCAAGCCAATTCGCCGGTAAAAACGAACACACGACACGCTTCCATCAAGGCATCTATACCGCGTCGGCCTTATCGACCCCTGATCAGTACGATGCCGCCAACCGTATACCCGTGCCCGTGGCAGACTTCCAACAGCAGGTCTGGGACACCGCCTATGCATCGCCCTACCGCACTTACCTGAGCAGTTTTCTCGACGCCAAAAGCGAACTCACCTACAGGAACCTGTCCAAGATTGCATTCATCAACGCTGCCGAATCCCAGCACCTGGAACGAAGCCTTGATGACGATGATCTGGACCTGGCACGCCGCGTGGCAGGTGTGGGCAGTACACCACGGGAAGAGCTGTCCCTCGGCCATGATATTTATGACCATTTGCCAGACCAGCAGGTGGATATCAAATTCCTGAGCATCAACGGCCGCGCGTCCACCGATATTTTCTATGCGATAGACAAAAAAACCTCGCGCACCCTGCTTTACATCCCCGGCAACTCTTCGCCTATCCACCCATTTGATACACCAACGGATATGCACAACTGGTTGAGCAAGCAGTTTTCCCTGCCCACGAGCAACGCGGCATTCACCCAGCATTTCAAAATGGAGGACCACTCAGAAATACAGCGGGTGATGCGTAACGTTGGCGACGGTTACCGCCGGTTCGGCGGCAATAACTGGTCCGAAGCACGGCACGATGAGTCGATTGTGCGTGGCGAAAAGATCCATACGGGCGACCCCTTCCATGAATCCAGCCTACGGATGAAAGCCCATGCCCTCGCCGACATCGATCAACTGTTTGTCAGCAATAAACAGGTCACCGAAGGGCTGTTGCTCGAAGCCGCGAAAAACCTTGGCAATGGTCTGCTGATCCTGGGCGGGGTCGCCGCCTCATTCATTCCAGGTCCCGTCGGAGCATTTGTGGCAACCATGTTCGCCACCCACGGCGCAATTGAAGTGGTTGAAGGCATCAAGGATGCGATAGACGGCAAACCCGGCGCGGGCAAGCGCATTGCCTTTGGCGCGCTGAACGCGGTGCCGTTGGTCGGGCGAGGCATATTCAAAACCGTCAAGGCCGTCAAGGGACCCGGCAAGTTGCCCGTGCCCAAGGCTCCCCCGACGATTCTCACGCCAGCGAGGGCCAACCCTTTCAGCAGCCGGCAACTGCAAAGAATCGACCGGCACGTAGCGCCTATCGAAAGCAAAATGTTCGCCGTTGAAAAGACTCTGAAAAACAGCCCCAAAGAATTCTTCATCACCCACGATGCCAACCGGGCGCTCACGGCCTTGCGCCATGAACGGACAGCGTGGCAAAGCGGCGAGTTGCTTGCCAGCAGAAGAGCCCTCTCCAATTCGCCGCTCGCCACGGGCGTGAACGCACAGCGCGCGACACTGCAAAAAACCTCACAAAAAGCCATTGACGATCTCTTCGAGAAGCTCGAGAGCCACCATGCAAAAGCACACTACGACTTTGCAAACGGGGTAGCAGGCGCGCAAAGAGGGCTGAAAAACGCTCCAACACCCGACGAACTCTTGCGATTGAAGGCTGTGCGAGATACCACGGAACAGTCGATATTCGACATCAAGCCCCATACCAGCTCGCTGTCGCGACCGGAGCTTGCCGCTCCTTCGCGTACGCCCGCGCCCCCGGGGTTCGAGGAGCAGACATGGGTAAAAATCCATCGCCATGTCGCCCAACTGGATGAGGCACGATACGTTCTTGGTAGCGCGAGCAAAACCAACCCGGCGTTAAAACCCTTCTCGCAAGAGCTTGTCGACGTCCGTAACGCTCTATTGGCCGAACGCAATGCCTGGCAAACCGACAAGATACTATCCGGCGCGGAAAAACTACCGGATGTACCGTCCACCCATCCAACACTATCAGCGCTGAGGGCGCGAACCGAAGCCGCAGCCAAGAAGCTGGTGAGCAAGATCGAATCTGCGTACGACGACGCCGGTGACGCCTTCAATAGGACGTTCGGTGACATCGTGAACAAATACAAGGCCCAGCAAACCGCCAAGGATCTGCTGAGCAACAAAAGCTCCACGGCCACGGCAGCGGAAATCGACAACTTGAAAAAAAACCTGTCCTACGCCACCCGAGCCCTTGAAGAACCGCCGGCGCAGGTCGGGTTAGAGCAGTTGGCAGCTACGCGTACACACCTTAAAAACCTATTGGATGAACTGAAGCCCCTCACCCCATTACAACCCACAGCTTGAGCTGACTCAGCGACATTAGCGCGTATTCATCTTCGGGTGAGTGCGCGCTTTTTTCTGTCACGGCTATTTGTCGGCCTTGATGACCGCGTAATCGCGCAATTTGTTCGCGATGGTGGTGTGGGATACCCCCAGGCGCTTGCCCAATTGCCGGCTGCTCGGGTGTTCGGCATACAAGCTTTCCAATACAGCCTTTTCAAACCGACCGACAATCGCTTCCAACCCCCCCTCCAACGAAAAATCGCCAAGCGGCTGACGTATCCCATAATCCGGCAGCCGAATGTGCTCCGCCTTGACCGTCCCGCCCTCACACAATGAAACCGCCTGAAACAGCACATTCTCCAACTGCCGCACATTGCCCGGCCAATGGTAATGACTCAGCCGATCCATCGCGGCCGGCACCAGCTTGGGCAGCGGGCAGCCAATCTGCCGGCTGGCCTGGTCAAGAAAATGCTCAACCAAGGGTGCCAGTCCATCCAGGCATTCGCGCAGGGGCGGGATGTGCAGGGACAGCACGTTGAGGCGGTGGTACAAGTCCTGGCGGAATTCGCCGCGGGCGCAGAGTTCGGACAAGTCCACCTGGGTGGCGCAGATCACCCGCACATCCAGATACACCTCTTCATCACTGCCAACCCGGCGAAAGCAACCGTCCTGTAGAAAACGCAGCAATTTCACCTGCAGTCGCGCACTCATCTCCCCCACACCATCGAGAAACAACGTACCGCCCGCCGTCAACTCCAGCAGCCCAAGCTTGCCCTCGGCCCGTGCGCCTTCAAACGCGCCGGGGCCGTAGCCGAACAACTCGGTCTCAGCCATCGACTCGGGCAAACCTGCGCAGTTAAGCGCCATCAACGGTGATTGCCCACGCGGGCTGGCCAGGTGGCAGGCGCGTGCCAGCAGCTCTTTGCCGGTGCCGGTCTCGCCCTCTATTAATAGCGGCGCATCCAATGGCGCCATACGCCGGGCCTCACGAACCACCGCCGCCATGACCCTGGAGCTTTGAAATATGCTGTCGAAGCCGCGCAGCTCCTGCTTACGCACGTTGTAGATGCGCTCCCCCACGCGGTCGGCGCGGTGCAGGGTCAATACGGCGCCGGCCATGGCCTCGCTGTCATCGTGCTCGGAGGATTGCAGCGGCGCGATGTCCGCCAGGAACACGTCACCCTTGACCTTGACCCGCAAACCATTGATTCGCGACTTGCTGGCGCGCACCAGCTCCGGCAAATCGAAGTCCTCGGCATAACGCGACAACGGAATCCCCGGCACCTCATCCACTCGCACGCCGAGCAACTGCGCCGCCGCACGGTTGGCGGCGACGATGGAGCCGCCCATGTCGATCGACAGCACCGGAAACTCCAGCGCGCCAAGCAAGGCATTGAGTTCCATATGCCTACGCTCGCTGGGCATCAGCCCTACCCTTTTCACGCCAAACACCCCGGCAATCGCTTCGAATTGCGGACGCAGTGCCTGGAACTGCATATTCACCAGGTTCGGGCAAAACAGGTAAATCGCGTTGCCATGCTCGCCGCCGACCTCACCCTTGGCCACGTTGACGCCGTATTCCACCAGCAGGTTGAGAATGTCCCGCAGGATGCCGATACGGTTCTGGCAGTGCACTTTGATACGCATGAAAAGGCCCGAAATGTGGGTGAACGCCGCGTCTTTTGCCGTTGGGCGCAGATAGTCGTCAAGATTATGTGACAGTCGATAAGCTTTTCACAGCCCAAGACACAGACAAGCCGCCCCAACGTAACGAAAACTTTACGATAACCGGTAAACTTTCCTACAGATCTACGCCCAGGCCCGATGGAATCCTGCACTCGTCGCGGTATCAATAGAGGTATCGCAGGACATAACAAGAACGATGCCTAGCAGGAGAGCCGTATGAAGCAGACGCACTACGTGGCCCGCGAGCCCGATGCGCAAGGTTTTATCCACTACCCGCCGGAAGAACACGCGGTGTGGAACACCCTGATCACGCGCCAGTTGAAAGTGATCGAAGGCCGCGCCTGCCAGGAATACCTGGACGGCATCGACAAGCTCGGCCTGCCGCTGGATCGCATTCCGCAGTTGGGCGAGATCAATCAGGTGCTGGCTGAGACCACTGGCTGGCAGGTCGCCCGTGTACCGGCGCTGATCCCCTTCCAGACCTTCTTCGAATTGCTCGCCAATAAACAGTTTCCAGTGGCGACCTTTATTCGCACCCGCGAAGAGCTCGACTACCTGCAAGAGCCGGACATTTTCCACGAGATCTTCGGCCACTGCCCACTGCTGACCAACCCCTGGTTCGCCGAATTCACCCACACTTACGGCAAGCTCGGCCTGGCGGCCACTAAAGAGCAACGCGTGTACCTGGCGCGCCTGTACTGGATGACCATCGAGTTTGGCCTGGTGGATACGCCGCAGGGGCTGCGCATCTACGGTGGCGGTATTTTGTCGTCGCCCAAAGAGAGCGTGTATTGCCTGTCGGATGAGCCTGAGCGCCAGGCCTTCGACCCGCTGGAAGCGATGCGCACGCCGTATCGCATCGACATACTGCAACCGCTGTATTTCGTCCTGCCTGAGCTCAAGCGCCTGTTCGAAGTGGCGCAGGAAGACATCATGGGCATGGTCGAACGTGGCATGCAGTTGGGTCTGCACGCACCCAAGTTCCCGCCCAAACCCAAAGCCGCGTGACACTTACGTTTTGAGGCCAGGTGAGTCTGTTCCCTGGCCGCGCGTTGCTTTAGGGTAACGCCCACTGATCTTCAATCATTCGAATTCAGGACACCCCACATGACCACCTTGAACCAAGCCCACTGCGAAGCCTGCCGCGCCGACGCCCCGCAAGTCAGCGATGAAGAGCTGCCGGTACTGCTCAAGCAGATTCCCGACTGGAACATCGAAGTGCGCGACGGCGTGATGCAGCTGGAAAAGGTTTTCCTGTTCAAGAACTTCAAATTCGCCCTGGCGTTTACCAATGCCATGGGTGAAATCTCCGAAGCCGAAGGCCATCACCCAGGCCTGCTCACCGAGTGGGGCAAAGTCACCGTGACCTGGTGGAGCCACTCGATCAAGGGCCTGCACCGCAATGACTTCATCATGGCCGCTCGCACCGACGAAGTGGCCAAGGACGCCGAGGGCCGCAAGTAATGCATTTTGACGCGATTGGCCGCGTGCCCGGCGACCCGATCCTCGGCCTGATGGACCTGTACGCCCAGGACAGCAACCCGAGCAAGTTCGACCTCGGCGTGGGCGTGTACAAGGACGACCAGGGCCTGACGCCGATTCCGCACTCGGTGAAACTCGCCGAGCAGCGCCTGGTAGACACCCAGACCACCAAGACCTACATCGGCGGCCACGGCGATGCCGCATTCGGTAAATTGATCAGCGAATTGGTGCTCGGCGCCGACTCCCTGCTGATCCGCGACCGACGCGCCGGCGCAACGCAAACCCCAGGCGGCACCGGCGCCCTGCGTCTGAGCGCCGACTTCATCGCCCAGAGCCTGCCTGGCCGTGGCGTGTGGCTGAGCAACCCGACCTGGCCGATCCACGAAAGCATCTTCGCCAAGGCCGGGCTCAAGGTCAGCCACTATCCCTACGTGGGCGCTGACAACCGCCTGGATGTGGCCGCGATGCTCGCAACACTCGCCACCGTGCCCAAGGGCGACGTGGTGTTGCTGCATGCCTGCTGCCACAACCCGACCGGTTTCGACCTGTCCCAGGATGACTGGCGCCAAGTGCTGCAGATCGTCCGCGAGCGCCAGTTGCTGCCGCTGATCGACTTCGCCTACCAGGGCTTTGGCGATGGCCTGGAGCAAGACGCCTGGGCCGTGCGGCTGTTTGCCGCCGAACTGCCGGAAGTGCTGATCACCAGTTCCTGCTCGAAAAACTTCGGCCTGTACCGCGACCGTGTCGGCGCGCTGATCGTGTGCGCGGCGGATGCCGAGAAGCTCACGGACGTGCGCAGTCAACTGGCCAATACCGCGCGCAACCTGTGGTCGACGCCGCCGGATCATGGGGCGGCGGTGGTCGCGACCATCCTCGGTGACGCCGAACTGAAAAAGCGCTGGGCCGAGGAAGTTGAAGCCATGCGTTCACGGATCGCGCAATTGCGCGCCGGGCTGGTGGAAGCGCTGGCGCCCCACGGGCTGGCCGAACGGTTTGCGCATATTGGTGCGCAGCGCGGAATGTTTTCCTATACCGGCTTGAGTGCCGAACAGGTGAAGCAACTGCGCGAGAAGCACAGCGTGTATATGGTCAGTTCGGGGCGGGCTAACGTTGCGGGCATCGACGCGACGCGCCTGACCCTGCTGGCACAAGCCATCGCCGACGTCTCCAACTGAAGAAACGCGGACTAAAATGTGGGAGCAAGCCCGCTCCCACATCTGTATTGACCTTCAGCCCGCGACCATTTCTGCCTTCAGCTGCGCCTCTTTCGCCTGCGCATCCGCCAATCGATACAACTCGATGCTTCCATCCCAGTGCTCGATCAACGCCGTGCACGACTCCACCCAATCCCCACAATTGAGGTAATCCACCTCGCCCACCTTGCGGATCTCGGCGTGGTGAATATGCCCGCACACCACCCCGTGCAGTTCGCGCTTGGTCACTTCGTGGGCGATTGCTTCTTCAAAATCACTGATAAAACTCACGGCCGTCTTGACCTTGTGCTTGAGGTACGCCGACAACGACCAGTAGCCATAGCCGTACCGCGCGCGCCAGTGATTGAGCCAGCGGTTCAGCGTGAGGGTGAACTCGTAGGCTGAATCCCCGAGGAACGCCAGCCAGCGGTGGTAACGGGTGATTACATCAAACTGGTCGCCGTGGATGACCAGCAAATGGCGGCCATCGGCGGTGACATGCACGGCCTCGTCCACCAGCTGGATGTTGCCGAGGATCAGCTTGGAATAGCGCCGTAGAAACTCATCATGGTTGCCGGTGACGTAGATCACCTCGGTACCGCGCTTGGCCATGGTCAGCAGGCGGCGGATCACATTGGTGTGGGCCTGCGGCCAGTACATCCCGCCGCGCAGTTTCCAGCCGTCAATAATGTCGCCCACCAGGTAGACCTTGTCGGCGTGGTAGCCCTTGAGAAACTGCGACAAATGTTCGGCCTGGCAATCCCGTGTGCCCAGGTGCACATCGGAAATCCACAGGGTTCGAACCCGTTGCTTGCGGCTGGGCTTGGTGAATTCGGCGCTGGTCATGGGCGTCCCTCGACGGTGTTTTCGCGAGCTTGCGCCCCGGCGATTAATAGCCCATGACAACTGTGCGTCAGTCTGATGACAGCGCCCGCGCACCGCGAAGCGTTGTAGACTTGGGGTCTGTTGCCCCGGAGACCGCGATGAGACCGTCCCTCACGCTACGCCATTACCTCGAAGCGCCCCTCGCCCACAGCCATGACCATGCGCAGCTGGTGTTTGGCCTGTCCGGGCACCTGGATCTGGAAGTCGATGGCCGTGGCAGCCAGGTGCGCGAAAGCAGCGTGATGGTGCTGCCCTTCTCCGCCCACCACGCCTGCGGCAGCCGCGACGGCAGCCGCTGCCTGGTGCTGGACGTGCCCACCGAGCATTGGCTGCTGCAATCTTTGGGCGAACACGCGGACGCCAGCCGCCGCCTGCTCGACCAGCCCGCGCGC
>NZ_JBAWDE010000042.1:0-1546 GCF_049590575.1 Pseudomonas sp. | reverse complement strand
TGTGGGAGCGGGCTTGCTCGCGAATGCGCTGTGTCAGTGACTAAAAAGTAAACTGAACCACCGCATTCGCGGGCAAGCCCGCTCCCACATTTTTGCCCGCGTTTCTTCAGTAGATGCCTTGAGTCCTTCCAGTAACCCCGCCATCATGCCTCCCAATCATCACCACCCCCGAGCCACGCCGTGCCTGATTCCTACGTCTTTTCTGAACAAGTTGGCCACCTGTTGCGCAAGGCCTACCAGCGCCACCTGGCGATCTTTCAGCAGAATGTCGGCGATTCCCAGCTCACCGCTGTGCAGTTCGTCACCCTGTGTGCACTGCGCGATCACGGTGCAAGTTCCCTGACCGAGTTGGTCAAGGCCACCGCGGTGGACCAGGCGACCATCCGCGGTATTGTCGAACGGCTCAAGGCCAAGGCGCTGATCAGTCTGGAGCCCGACCCTGAGGACAAGCGCAAAGTCGTGGTCGACCTGTCTGCCGCAGGCGCCGAGCTGGTTGAGCAGACGGCACCGCGCGCCGCACGGATCAGCGAGCTGACCATGAGCAATCTCAACCCGGCCGAGCGTGTGGCGGTGTTGTTTCTGTTGCGCAAAATGATCGACGATCCCCAGGATTGAATCAGGCTGGCACCGTTTTTGCTCTGAGTTGATGTAGTAGCCACTTCATCAGTCAAGTGTGTCGCGAGACCCCAGGTCCGCGACGCTTTTTTTTGACTGTTTCATGTAGTGAACACTTCACCAACTGTTACAGGCGAAGCGAATGATCAGCCAGCACATCACGGTAGCGCTTGAGGTCAACGGCCACACCCGCGAAGTCAGCGCCATGGCGGACACCCCGCTGTTACTGGTGCTGCGCAATGACCTGCAACTCAATGGGCCCAAATATGGCTGCGGCCTGGGCGAGTGCGGCGCGTGTACGGTCATCATCGATGGCCTGGCTGCACGCTCGTGTGTGTTCCCGCTGGCCGGCGCGGTGGGGCGCACGATTACGACCCTCGAAGGCCTCGGCACGCGCCAGGCGCCGCACCCGGTACAGCAGGCCTTTATCGATGAGCAGGCTGCGCAATGCGGCTATTGCCTCAACGGCATGATCATGACCACCAAGGCCTTGCTCGACCGCAACCCCAACCCCAGCGAAGCCGAGGTGCGCAACGAACTCTCGGGCAACCTCTGCCGCTGCGGCACCCACATCGAAATCCTGCGCGCGGTGCTGCGTGCCGCTCAACGCCTGACCGTGGAGGGCCGACCATGACCGACACACCACTCTCCCGCGACCAGTGGCTGGCCAAAGCCGGCGTGTTGTTGATCGTCGATGACGTGCTGCCGCCTTCGGGCCCGGTGGCCAAGGGCGGTACGCCGACCGTCAAGCCCAAGGAGCTGGGCCTGTTTATCGCGGTGAACGATGACGGCCTGGTGTATGCATTCAATGGCCATGTGGACCTCGGCACCGGCATCCGCACCTCGCTGGCGCAGATCGTCGCCGAAGAGCTCGACCTGAGCATGGACCAAGTGAAGATGGTGCTCGGCGACACCGAGCGCGTGCCCAACC
>NZ_JBAWDE010000041.1:0-15550 GCF_049590575.1 Pseudomonas sp. | reverse complement strand
TGTTGGCTCCCGACCTGGTCGTCGTTGAATACCGCCAGGAGTCGTTTGAAACCGAGAATGTGTTTGCGGCGGTGGAAATCAAGTTTCCGGGGGATTGGGCGAATGATAAACAAATGTCGGCTTACGTGAAGCTCATGACACCGCAAACGGGCATCAATCCAAACAAAATCGGCAAGGAGAAAGTGGCGCTGTTAAGGGTGCCGGAGGATTGCGTTGGTATTGAAACGGATGAAAAAAGATCCACACCAAACGAACAGGCAAGGAAGAAGAAATAATTATGAGCACGACTCACCCGATGTTTACCTCTAAAGAACGGGACCTATTTGTTGAGCTACTGAAGGAGTGGCCAAACTCCGAATCGGGCACGGAAGAAGCTTCACACAGCGTCAGCCCCTTCATCAGCTTCTACTTCCCCCCCGAATCGGATAACTATCTCGATGTCGCCCTGCTGATGGTGGACATCCACGAAGCCTTCGAGCAAATGCTTGGCCACCCTTACACCATGACCATGCACGAAGACACGGATCGCCCTCATCCTTACCCCGAGGAGGAGCCTGATCTTCGCGCACAGGCCATGGATGCCCACCCATACGAGTACTTCGTGTTCTGGTTCACCGATGAAACAAACCATGCCAGCTCGCCTACGACCGCAGGTCATTTCTGGCGCAGTTGGCTCGAGATGGATGGGACCATAACCGATTATTCCTCGATCTCATTCTATTTCCGCTGGCAATGGTGGCTGGATAACCGCGACGCGTGGCGCCAGTTTGTCCTCAAGACCATTGACCTGCTCAAGGCGCATCAGGTCTACAGCGGTTTCGCCATGGCCAACCCAATGGAGTTTGGCACACGGGCGGAAGTCACCACCTGGGAAAGAGCGCTTGCTCCAGCTTTCTATGGGCTGGACATCGAATATCCGTTTGGCATGCGAGACGAACTCCTCAACGGCATCCGCCCCCCCACCTGGGCCTTCCTGCTCGCCGACCACTGGCGGGAAAAACTCGACCTGAGCCGCGAACAGGTCCGCACTGCACTCGCTCACCCACGCATCAGCATCACCGAACTGCACAGTGGCCAGTGGATCGAACTGGGGGAGCAACCCGAGCTGTACCCCGTGGAATACGGCGTGCCCGAACTGCCCATGCTGCTGAACAAACTGCTCAAGCCGATCCGCTACGACAACTTGGGACTGCTGGGCTTCGGCCAATGGGACGGCGACCCCAATGAGCGTTTTACCGATGCTGACAGCCGCCGCTGGATGGCCCGTTTTGACGCTGACAGCGATTGGCCTACGCCAGCAACGCGCTTCATCGCTCCATTACCCATGCCTTCTGCCCAAGTCTCTGCACCGATGCCTTTACGCATGGTGCCGGGAACAGCTTGCATTCAAGCCGGATGGTGGCTGGTTCCAGGGCAAGCGCAAACCCGTCGAGCCTTCAAACAGGGCGAGATCATGCCAGACCTCGATGCGGCGTCCGCAGACGATCTGGTGACATGGCAGCGTGATCTTGATCAAGCAGCACCAGCGCCTGCGCGCTATGCCAATACCCATGAACCGGCGCCTCGCGCAGGCCGCTGGGAAGTTGAAAGCGACCGCTTCATCGCATGCAATGTTCAGTTGAACGAACCGCTACCCGCCCACGAAGGCCGGGTCGTGCGCTGGCACTGGACGGTCAGCGGTATGCGCGCGAACAGCGGTCAACCCTGTCCGTATCCGGGCACCTGGGTATGTGAATATAAGCCGGGGAGTAAACAAGTCATTGAGCACGGCGTTTTGATGCCGACTGTGGATGGTGAGAGAGTCGTCTGGCTTTGGATGGGACTGCAGCCATCGTGATAGCGACGGATAGGCATCGATTTACGCGCACAAACAAAAACGCCGATCATCACTGATCGGCGTTTTCATTGAATATGGAGCGGGAAACGAGACTCGAACTCGCGACCCCGACCTTGGCAAGGTCGTGCTCTACCAACTGAGCTATTCCCGCAAATGGCGTCCCCTAGGGGACTCGAACCCCTGTTACCGCCGTGAAAGGGCGGTGTCCTAGGCCACTAGACGAAGGGGACACGCTACTGAAACACAGGCTGTGTATTTCAGTGCCCAGAGATTAAATCCGAAGATTACGCCCTGGTTTCACTCAGTGCAGCCCGAGGGCAACACTGCTTAAATTTGGAGCGGGAAACGAGACTCGAACTCGCGACCCCGACCTTGGCAAGGTCGTGCTCTACCAACTGAGCTATTCCCGCAATGTGGCGTCCCCTAGGGGACTCGAACCCCTGTTACCGCCGTGAAAGGGCGGTGTCCTAGGCCACTAGACGAAGGGGACACACGTACAACATTCACTCCCTACCGCGTTTCGCTGTGCGCTTTACGCTGTAAGTGGCGCGCATTCTATGGATGGATTGAAAGGTCGTCAACCCCCAAGGATAAATTTATTTAAATCAATGACTTCGACCTGGTTTACAGGCCTTGGCGGGTATTCTGCCTGTCTGGGCATTGGCGCCTATATTCTGGCGCCCGACAAGACGCTATAGTTCGCCTCGGCAAATGATGGCAATGTGCATCTACGCAGCGATCGCCTTATCTATATAGAAGAAACTACCTGGGCAACTGGTCGATCAACCCTATCCGCCGGATGGCCCAGTCACTACACTCCACTGCAAACCCTATAAAGAGGTCACACCGGTGACACCACTCATGATCACCCTGCTGGTAATAGCCGGGATCGTAATACTGATCGCCATTGGCTACATGAACCACGTGGTGGAAAACAACAAGCTGGAAAAGAAGCGTACCGAGATCGAGCTCAATGACCGCCTGCGTCGTTGCGGTGAAATCACCGAGACCTTCCCCGGCCAGTTGATGACCCCGGCGCTCAAACTGTTGCTGACCCGCCTGGAGCTCAACGTCAACCAGCGCTTGTTGAATCTCAACAAGAACAGCGCCCCGATCAAGGCGCGAATCACCGAGCTGAATGCGCTGGTGGCACAGGGCGAATCCATCCCGGTGAGCAACCCACCCGCCCCGATCCAGACCGAAGCCAAGGCCAAGGATGTACGCTTCCTGCTCGAAGCATTGCATGGCCAGGTCACCCGTGCCGCCCAGGATGGTTTCCTGCCGGCCAACGAGGCCAAGCACTGGATCAAGGAAATTCGCCATATCCTGGTGCTGCTGCATATCGAGTTCTTCAACAACCTCGGCCAGCACGCCCTGCAACAAGGCCAGCCGGGCCAGGCGCGCCTGGCATTCGAGCGTGGCGTGCAGTACTTGCGCAAGCAGCCGGAGCCGGTGATCTACAGCGCGCAGCTGCAACAGCTGGAAGCGCAACTGGCACGCGCCAACTCCACGGTGCTGACCAACAGCAAACCGGCCGCCGACGAGGTCAACGAGTTGACCGAAGGCCTGAAAGTGGTGGACGCCGACGCCGAGTGGAAAAAGAAAGTCATCTACGACTGATCAGCCCCCTCCCCCCTATGGCGAATCCTGTTCGCCATAGGCCATCACTTTGCACCTATCCCCGCCCCCACGACTAGCGTAAAAAAGTGCCCCTAACTCCGTGAAGTCAGAGGCCTGCTATGCCTATCGCCATCATTGATGGACAACCGCTGAACTACGTCGACCTGGGCACCGGCCCTGTCGTCGTGCTGGGCTCCAGTTACCTGTGGGACCGCGACATGTGGGCACCCCAGATCGAAGCCCTGACCCAGCAATACCGCGTGATCGTGCCCGAGTTGTGGGGCCATGGCGAATCAGGCCCCCTGCCCGCCAATACCCGGACGCTGGACGACCTCGCACGCCAGGCCCTGGCCCTGCTGGACCACCTCGACATCGCGCAGATCAATCTGGTGGGCCTCTCGGTAGGCGGCATGTGGGGCGCGCGCCTGGCATTGCGGGCGCCCGAGCGGATCAACAGCCTGGTGCTGATGGACACCTACCTGGGCAGCGAGCCCGAAGCGACCCGCCAATATTACTTCTCACTATTCAAGATGATCGAAGACGCCGGTGCCATCCCTGAGCCGTTGCTGGATGTGGTCGCGCCGATCTTCTTTCGCCCGGACATCGACCGCGAGTCCGCGCTGTATCAGGACTTCCGCAAGGCCTTGCAGGAATTTTCCAGGGAGCGCCTGCTGAGCAGCATCGTGCCTCTGGGCCGGTTGATCTTCAGTCGAGAAGATGTGCGGGCGCAGTTGCCGCGCCTGGACGCCGACACCACCCTGGTGATGTGCGGCGAGCAAGACAAGCCTCGCCCGCCGGCCGAGTCCCGGGAAATGGCCGAGCTGATCGGTTGCAGCCTGATCCTGATCCCGGACGCCGGGCATATCTCGGCCCGCGAGAACCCCGACTTCGTCAACGAAGCGCTGCTGACCTTCCTCGCCAATAATGCCTGACCGCCACCGCTGATCGCTGCCTGCGCGCGGCGCTCAGAGGCGGAAGTGCCCAACCATGCCTTTAAGCTCCGCGCCCAACTGCGCCAGCTGGATACTCGACGCCGCATTGCCCTGCATGCTCAAGGCGGATTGGTCCGCGCTGGCACGAATGCTGGTGACGCTGCGGTTGATCTCCTCGGCCACCGAGCTTTGCTCCTCGGCGGCGGCGGCGATCTGTTGGTTCATCTGCTGGATCAACGACACCGCCGCCGCAATGCTGCCCAGCGCGCTCTCGGTTTCCAGCGCATCGCTGACCGCCAGTTTCACCAGTTCGCCGCTTTGCTGAATTTGCTGCACCGAAGACTGCGCGGCGTTGCGCAGGGTGCTGACCAACCGCTCGATTTCTTCAGTGGATTGCTGGGTGCGCTTGGCCAGGGCCCGTACTTCATCGGCCACCACGGCAAAACCACGGCCCTGCTCGCCGGCGCGGGCGGCTTCGATGGCTGCGTTGAGGGCCAGCAGGTTGGTCTGCTCGGCCACGCTTTTGATCACACCCAACACCGTGCCGATAGTCTGGATCTCGGCACTCAGGCTTTCGATACTGCTGCTGGCGTTGGCACTGGAGGTGGCGAGCAACTCGATACGCTGCAAACTCTGGCGCACCACCTGCTGGCCGCTGTCGACCTTGGCATCCGCCGTCTGCGCGGCTTGCGCAGCCTCTTCGGCGTTGCGCGCCACATCATGCACGGTGGCGGTCATCTGATTCATGGCCGTGGCCACCTGCTCGGTTTCTTCCTTCTGGCTGCTGACCTCGACATTGGTCTGCTCGGTGACGCTGGACAACGACTGCGCCGAACTGGCCAATTGCTCGATACCCGCCTGCAGCGCGCTGACCATCTGGCTCAGGCCATTGCCCATCTGCTGCATCGCCTGCATCAATTGGCCGATTTCATCACGTCGGGTAACCTCCATGCGCCCACTCAAATCGCCGGCGGCAATCTGCTGCGCCACGGCGATCACGCTGCGCAGCGGTGCAACAATCAAGCGGGTAATCACCCACGCCGCAATCAGCCCCATCAACAGGGCCAGGGCCGACGAGCCGATGATCAACAGCGCGCTTTTCTTCAGTTGTGCCTGCATCGACTGGTCTTCGGCGTCATACGCCTGGTTGACCCGGCTGACCACCTCGCCCGCCCGGTCATGCAGCTGTTTGTAGACGACTTTTTCCTGGGCCAACAGGTCGGTGTATTCGCCGAGCTTTTCGCTGAAGGCGGCGATATGCCCGGAGACTTCATTGAGCACGGTCTGGTAGCCGGCGTCCTTGACCGAGGTTCTCAGTTGCTCGACCTGTGCCAGGGCCTGGTCAGCCTGCTCGATCTTGCCCTGCTCGGCGTTGTCCTCATCGACTTTACGGCTCTGGTCCATCCGCACGTGCGCCTCGTTCATGGCTTGCAGCATCAGCCGTGACACCTGGCTGACCTGCCCCGCTTGCTCGATGAACTCGGCGCCCTCCTTGCCCTGGCTTTCCTTGAGGCCATAAGCCCCATCGTCCGCCAGCCCGGCCTGCAACACATCGAGGTTGTTGGCCACGCTGGACACCGACCAACTGGCCATTTCCAGGGCCAGGTCCTTAGTCTGGGTCAGCTCGACAAATTCATCGAACGCCTTGCGATAGGCGGCCAGGGCTTGCTCCACATCGGTCATCACCGGCACATTGGCGGCCGACTGTGCCTTCAGCTTCGCCGCCAGGGCCGCCAGCGCATCGACGCTTTCATGCAGGGCGTCGACTGCCTTGGGGTCGGCGTGCAGCGCGTAGTCCTGTTCGATCAGGCGCACCTTGAGCAAGCCACTGTTGAGCGACGACATGGCCTTGAGGCCTTCGAAACGCTGACCAACGGTCTGCAGGGACCACACACCAATAGCCGCCACCAACGCTGTCAGCAGCAGTACCAGGGTGAAGCCCAAGCCCAGTTTTTTCGCCATACCGAGGTTGGCAAAACGTCGTTGCACGCCCGAAATCATTGCACTTGCACCCTCTCGCAATGGCAGCTGCCATGCAGCTCGGTTGACCAGAGCCGAGATTGGCAACCCGAAGGCACTGAACACAAGACGTTGGCGCCACAATAATGGCAAAAAGCTATTTGCTCGTCGTTTTCAGAATGGTCGAGGTCGATCTGGCGGGCCCCATGGCGCGGAACAGCGCCAACGCCCGTTGGTCAGCCGCGTAGGCCACGTTGATGCGCAGCCACTCACTGTGTTCGCCGCTCGGGTTGAACAATGCGCCGGGCGATAACAAAACCCCAAGTTGCCGGGCGCAGGCCTGCAAGCGCGAGCGATCCCCCACCCCCGGCCGCGCCCACAGGAACATGCCGCCAGCCGGCACGGCGAACACTTCCCACTCTTCGTCCTCCAACACTTGCAGGGTGGCGGCCATTTGCGTGCTCAGGCGCTTGCGCAGGCGCTGCACCCACTTGCGATAAGTGCCATTGGCCAGCAGCGTAGCGACCACCGCTTCGGCAAAACGCGAGGTCCCAAAACCGGTCAGGGTTTTCAGGCTGGCCAACTGCTCGATGATCGCCGCGCTGGCGCTGAGATAGCCTACCCTTAGGGCGCAGCTCAAAGTCTTGGAAAAGCTCGCGACATAGATCACCCGGTGAGCATGAGGCAACGCCGCGAGCCGCGTGCAACTGGCGTGCTGCAAGTCGCCGTAGACATCTTCTTCGACGATCAGGAAGTCCTTGCTGCCCGCCAATTCCAGCAAACGCTCGGCCACACTTCGGTTCAGGCTGCTACCGGTGGGGTTGTGATACAGGCTGTGGATGAACAAGCACTTGGGCCGGTGGCGCTGCAGCAAGGCTTCCAGCGCCGGGATGTCCGGGCCGCCGCGGGTACGCGGCACTTCCAGCAACTGCACGCCGTGGAAGGCCAATTGCCGATAGAGGTTGCCGTACCCAGGTGTTTCGACCACCACGCTGTCACCGGCCCTGAGCAAGGTGCGTATGAGCAGGTCCTGGGCATGGCTGGCACCGGCGGTCGTGAGGATACGGTCCAGGCTGCTGGCGATCTGCACCTGGGCCAGGCGCTTGAGCACTTGCTCGCGCAACGCCAGCAACCCCAATGGTGTGCTGTAGTTGAACAGGGCGGCGGTGTCGGTACGCGCGACTTCGCGGATCGCGTAACTGATGTCATCGCTTTCGCGCCAGGCGTCCGGCAACCAACCGCACCCCAGCTTCAGCTCCCCCAGCGGGCTATCGGCAAAGGCGCCCCATCCAAGCTCCGCTCCTTCGTACCAGTGGCCTTCTTGCAACACCGGCGGTTGGGCCACTACAAAACCAGCACCCGGCCTGGAAGCCAGCAAGCCCTGCGCGACCATCCGCTCGAACGCTTCGATCACGCTGTTCTGGCTGAGCAGGTTATCGAGGGCAAACTGGCGGATGGACGGCAGGCGCGTGCCGGGGCTGATTCGATTGGTGCGAATCCATTCGGCCACTGCGCTGACGATTTGCTGCACCACCGGTACAAGGGCTTGTCGATCGATCCCTAAATCCATGAGCCACTCACTTCAACTGTCTGTTATTCAACCCAATGAGTTAAGCACAGAAGCCTGCTGTGACCGGCCGCGAAAATTTATTAAAGTATTGATTTTATTGAGTTATTTACCTCGTGATACACATTCAGGCAAGGCACTTCGCCAGCTGGGGAAATGCCCCACGCCGGCCAACCCGTTTTCGAATCGAGCGCAGCGCAGCGTCCTAGATCGCCGTGGCCCCGCCATCCACTGCCAGCGCGTGACCGGTAGTAAACGCCGCGCCATCGCTGCACAGGTACAGCACTGCGCTGGCGATCTCCTCGACCTTTCCAATCCGCCCGACCGGGTGCATGGCGGCGGCGAACTCGGCCTTACGCGGGTCGGCCTCATAGGCACGGCGGAACATATCGGTATCGATCACCGCTGGGCAGACGGCGTTGACGCGAATGTGCTTCTTCGCATACTCGATGGCCGCGGATTTGGTCAGGCCGATCACCGCATGCTTGGACGCCGCGTAAATGCTCATTTTCGGCGCCGCGCCCAAGCCCGCAACGGACGCCGTGTTGACGATAGCGCCGCCGCCCTGGGCCAGCAGCAGCGGCAACTGGTGCTTCATGCACAGCCACACACCTTTGACGTTAACGCCCATGATGGCGTCGAACTCATCCAGGCTGCCGTCCGCCAGCTTGCCCTTCTCGATCTCGATCCCGGCGTTGTTGAAGGCATAGTCCAGGCGGCCATAGGCAGCAATGGTCTGCGCCATCAGTTGCTGCACCTCAGTTTCGAGGGTGACGTTGCAGCGCACAAACAGCGCTTCGCCACCGGCCTGCTCGATCAGCGCGACGGTGCCCTCGCCGCCCGCCACATCAAGGTCGGCAACCACTACCTTCAAGCCTTCAGCGGCAAACGCCAGCGCGGTGGCGCGGCCAATTCCGTTAGCGGCGCCGGTCACCAGGGCGACCTGGCCGGAAAACGTCATGCTCATGGGGGATATCCTGTAGGGGAAAAAGCCGTGGCCTGGAGTCTAGCCAACGCGGCGATGGGCGCGTCAGCACTATCAGAAGGCCGGTTAGGGCTGCATGCGTTGCAGTGATAACAGCCACGGGACGACTATCAGCAACGCCTATCGAGGAGCATTCGCACCTTCGGTGAACCTTGCCCCCAGGGCATTCAAGGTCTATCACTTCAGGTTCATTTCTATCAGAGGCCCTGCCATGACCGCCCAGACCAACCGCCAATTTCTGCTCGCCAAGCGCCCGGTCGGCGCGGCCACCCGCGACACTTTCACCTACCAGGAAGTGCCGGTCGGCACGCCCCAGGACGGGCAAGTGCTGGTGCGCAACGAATACCTGTCCCTCGACCCGGCCATGCGCGGCTGGATGAATGAGGGCAAATCCTACATTCCACCGGTCGGCATCGGCGAAGTGATGCGCGCGCTGGGGGTGGGCAAAGTGATTGCCTCGAACACGCCGAAATTCGCAGTCGGCGACTACGTGAACGGCGCGCTGGGCGTGCAGGATTATTTCCTCGGTGAGCCGCGCGGCTTCTATAAAGTCGACCCGACACTCGCGCCGCTGCCGCGCTACCTGTCTGCGCTGGGCATGACCGGCATGACCGCCTACTTCGCGTTGCTCGACACCGGCGCGCCCAAGGCCGGCGAGACCGTGGTGATCTCCGGTGCAGCCGGCGCGGTGGGCAGCATTGCCGGGCAAATCGCCAAGCTCAAGGGCTGCCGCGTGGTCGGCATTGCCGGTGGCGCCGACAAGTGCAGGTTCCTGGTGGATGAGCTGGGCTTTGACGCGGCCATCGACTACAAAAACGAAGACGTGCCCGCCGCCCTCAAGCGCGAGTGCCCAAAAGGTGTGGATGTGTATTTCGATAACGTCGGCGGCGACATTCTTGACGCCGTGCTCAGCCGCCTGGCGCTGAAAGCCCGCGTGGTGATTTGCGGCGCCATCAGCCAGTACAACAACAAGGAAGCCGTGAAAGGCCCGGCCAACTACTTGTCACTGCTGGTCAATCGCGCGCGCATGGAAGGTTTTGTGGTGATGGACCACGCCGCCCACTTCGCCGCTGCCGGGCAGGAAATGGCCGGCTGGATGGCCCAGGGCAAGCTCAAGAGCAAGGAGGATATCGTCGAGGGGCTGGAGACGTTCCCGGAAACGCTGATGAAGCTGTTCAACGGCGAGAACTTTGGGAAGCTGGTGCTCAAGGTCAGCTGATACAACCCGGATCTATGCATGAGTGATCTAAATGTGGGAGGGGGCTCGCCCCCGATGGCGGTGAGACAGTGATGGATTTATCAACTGACCTCCCTCATCGGGGGCAAGCCCCCTCCCACATTTTTTACTGCATTCGACTCAGGGATCAGGCGATTTCGGCCACGACTGCCGCCAACGCTTTCGCCGGATCGGCCGCCTGGCTGATCGGGCGACCAATCACCAGGTAATCGGAGCCGGCGTCGAGCGCCTGGCGCGGGGTGAGGATACGGCGCTGGTCATCCTGGGCACTGCCCGCCGGACGAATCCCCGGGGTCACCAATTGCAGCGACGGGTGCGCGGCCTTCAGGGCCTGGGCTTCCAGTGCCGAGCACACCAGGCCATCGAGGCCGGCTTTCTGCGCCAGGGCTGCCAGGCGCAAGACCTGCTCCTGGGGCTCGATATCCAGGCCGATGCCGGCCAGGTCTTCGCGCTCCATGCTGGTCAGCACGGTCACACCGATCAGCAACGGTTTAGGCCCGCTGCGCTGTTCCAGCACTTCGCGGCAGGCGGTCATCATGCGCAGGCCGCCGGAGCAGTGCACGTTGACCATCCACACGCCCATTTCGGCAGCCGCCTTGACCGCCATCGCGGTGGTGTTGGGGATGTCGTGGAATTTCAGGTCGAGGAACACCTCGAAGCCTTTGTCACGCAGGGTGCCGACGATTTCCGCGGCGCAGCTGGTGAACAGTTCCTTGCCGACCTTGACCCGGCAAAGCTTCGGGTCCAACTGGTCAGCCAGCTTCAGTGCGGCGTCACGAGTGGGGTAATCCAGGGCGACGATGATAGGAGTCTGGCAGACGGACATTGGAATGGGCTCTCAGGCAAGTCGAAATCGGCGCGGATTGTAGCGCAACAGGCGCCGTTGCGGGATCCGATGATCGGTAAATACTGATCAGCCGCCATCGGCCGGGCATTTCGGGCTATTGTTTCAAAGCCGATACATTCACGACATGCCCCCAACACGCCCCAGGGCTAGCCTCGCCCGCATGACCCACCGACCAGCACTTCCAGCCATGGGGCTGGGCGCCTATGCTGACCGCAACAACCAGGCAGATGATCGCACTATGCATACCCCTTCCGTCCCTGTAAATGACGAGCAAAAAGGCGCGGCGATCGCCGATGAGAAGCGCTGGAACACCCGCGCGCTGATCGTTGACGACGACGTACCGATCCGCGAACTGCTGATCGACTACCTGGCGCGCTTCAATATTCTCGCCACCGGCGTGACCGACGGCGCCGCGATGCGCCTGGCCATGCAGGCCGAAACCTTTGACGTGGTGGTGCTCGACCTGATGCTGCCGGGCGAGGACGGCCTGACGCTGTGCCGCTGGCTGCGCGCGGAATCGGACATCCCGATCCTGATGCTCACCGCCCGCTGCGAACCCACCGACCGCATCATCGGCCTGGAGCTGGGGGCCGACGACTATATGTCCAAGCCGTTCGAACCGCGCGAGCTGGTGGCGCGGATCCAGACCATCCTGCGCCGCGTGCGCGATGACCGCACCGAGCAGCGTGCGAATATCCGCTTCGACAACTGGCGCCTCAACAGCGTGTTGCGCCAACTGGTGGCCGACGATGGCCTGGTGGTGCCGCTGTCCAATGCCGAGTTTCGCCTGTTGTGGGTGTTTATCGAACGCCCGCGCCGGGTGTTGAGCCGCGAACAATTACTGGATGCCGCCCGTGGCCGCTCGATTGAAGCCTTTGACCGCAGCATCGACTTGCTGGTGTCGCGCCTGCGCCAGAAACTCGGGGATGACCCCAAGGCCCCGCAGTTGATCAAGACTGTGCGTGGCGAAGGCTACCTGTTCGACGCGCGGGATATTGGCTGATGCGTAACACCTTCAACACGCTGTTCGGTCGGCTGTTCGGCGTGTTGCTGGTGGCGATTGTGCTGGCCCACGTGCTGGCAATCTCGTGGTTCCGCTATTACGGCCCGCCCCCGCCGCCGCCAGAGCAAACCTTTGTCGAGCAGCCCGACGGCAGCATGAAACACCTGCCCCAGCACAAGCGCCCGTGGTTTGGCGGCCCGGTGGTGCCTCTGACGTTCCAGTTCATTTCGTTGATCATCGCCGCCTGGTATGGCGCCAAGCTGCTGAGCCGGCCGATCCAGCGCCTGAGTGAAGCCGCCGAGCGTTTGAGCCTCGACCTCGACAGCCCACCGCTGGATGAGTCCGGGCCGCGGGAAGCCAAACAGGCGGCGTTTACCTTCAACCTGATGCAGCGGCGCATCCGCGAGCAGGTCAGCCAGCGCGCACGCATGCTCGGTGCCGTTTCCCATGACCTGCGCACCCCGCTGTCACGTCTCAAGCTGCGCCTGGAACAGATCGAAGACACCAAACTGCAAGGCCAGATGCGCCAGGACCTGAACGACATGATCGGCATGCTCGACGCGACCCTGAGCTACCTGCACGAACAGCGCACCAGCGAAACCCGGCATTGGCTGGACGTGCAGGCGCTGGTCGAATCCATGAGTGAAAACGCCCAGGACCAGGGTTCCGATGTGCAATTCGCCGGCACCTGCGCACCCTTGCAGGTACAGCCGATGGCCTTGCGCTCGTGCCTCAACAACCTGATCGACAACGCCTTGCGCTATGCCGGCACGGCGCGTATCGAGCTGACCGACAGCCGTGAGGCCTTGGTCATCCGCGTGATCGACCATGGCCCCGGGATTGCCGCCGACCAGCGCGAGGCGGTGTTCGAGCCGTTCTTTCGGCTCGAAGGCTCACGCAACCGCAACTCCGGGGGCGTCGGCCTGGGCATGACGATTTCCAAGGAAGCGGCCGAACGTCTCGGCGGCCGCCTGAGCCTGGAAGAAACCCCAGGCGGCGGCTTGACCGCCGTGATGTGGTTACCCCGCACTTAGCGCTTACAGGGGTTTGTCGTCGCGACGCCCCTGCGCCTGGGTCGCGCTCCAGTCCATCAGCAGGCTGTAGGCCACGGCCAGCAAGGTTGGGCCGATAAACAGGCCGATAAACCCAAACGCAATCAACCCGCCAAACACCCCGAGCAGCACGATCACCAGCGGCAGGTTGCCGCCACGGCTGATCAGGTAGGGCTTGAGCACGTTGTCGACGCCGCTGATGATGAACGTGCCCCACACCCCGAGAAAGACCGCATAGGTGTAATCCCCCTTCCACGCCAGCCAGGCCGTGGCCGGGATCCACACCAGCGGCGGGCCCATGGGGATCAGGCTGAGCAGGAAAGTGACGATCCCCAGCACCAGCGCGCCCGGCACGCCGGCGATCCAGAAGCCGATCAACGCCAGCAAGGCCTGGGCGGCGGCCGTGCCGATCACCCCGTTGACCACGCGCTGCACGGTACCGGCAACCAATTCGATGTAGTAACCGGCGCGATCGCCGATCAAACGCTCCAGCAAACGATGCACGAACATCGCCAGTCGCGGGCCGTCGCGGTAGAAAAAGAACACAAAGACCAGGCTCAGGGTCAGTTCGAGGATGCCGCCGCCGATCTGCGCGCTGCGCGCCAGCAACCAGTTGCCGACCTGCCCCAGGTACGGCTTGATGCTGACCATCAGCGCCGCGCCCTGTTGGTCGATGCTGTCCCACGTCGCTACCAGCCGCTCGCCGACAAACGGGATCGAACCCAGCCAGGTCGGCGCCTCGGGCAGGCCATCGACCTGGATATCCTTGATCAGCGCCACGGCATCGCGCACATGGTCGGCCAGATTGAACCCCAGCCACACCAGCGGCAGCGCCACCAGCAACATCCAACCCAGGGTCAGGATGCCGGCCGCCAGGGATTCACGGCCGCCGAGCGCGCGGGTGAGCAGGCGCATCAACGGCCAACTGGCAAAGGCCAGCACGGCGCCCCAGAACAGCGCCGACCAGAACGGCGCCATCACCCAGAAGCTGGCACCAAACAGCACCAGCAGCAGGATTTGCACCAGTAGGCGATCGTTATTGAGCATCGGGTATCTCGAGAAGAAGGCTGTAGGAAGAGAGCTTAGGCGAACGGCGCGGGTCCGTTCGCCTGGTGACGGTCAGCGTATCAGATGCAGGTGCAAACCCTTAGCGTCACCGGCACCGGTTTCCAGGCGGGCGGCACGCACACCTTTGTCGATCAGGGCCAGGCGCCAGGCTTCGGCATTCGCGCCGGTCAGGCTGACGCGCAACGTGGCGTCCAGGTTCAAGCCGCGGGAAATCAGGGTCAGCCAGGTGTCGTCAGGGTCGGCGCCCAGCGCCGGGAAATCCAGCTCGCCAGTGCTTTTCAACTCGCGCAACAGGGTGGCCGACGTCGGCAGCAAATCGCCCAGGGGCGCGCCGGCGTCCAGCTGTTCCACGTGCAGATACGCGCGCCGGTTGCCACGGGTGATGCCGTACAGCGCCACCAGCGAATTGTCCTGCGGGGCGGCCAGGCGCAGCAGCAGGTATTCCTGCTGGCCATCGGCGCCGACCAGCTTGGCATTGCCGAACACTTCATTGGCCCACAGGCTGCTTTCGCCGCAATCGCGGGCCTGGCACCAGAACAACAACTGCGCGCCCTTGGCCTGCAAGGCTTCGCGCGTGGCGGTGAACGCAGCGCTGGAGGTATGTTCGGCAGGCAGTTCGTAGGTAATCGCCGTGGTTTGCCCACGGGCGGTGGCCTGGCCTTCATAACGCAGCTGGCCGCTGATCTTGCGGATCGCGCCCATGGGGTAGATGCGCTCCTTTTCTTCGGCCGGGCGGTAATCGACGATCTGTGAGTCGGCCTGGCGCGCCACGCTGGGCAGGTCCTGGCTACCCGGCAGATCGGCGGCGAACACCAGCGGGCTGAAACAGCAGAGCCCGAGGGCACGGATAAATCCTTTACGCAGGCTCATCGGATCGGTGAGCCCTGGCCATCGGAGTGCGCAGCAGTGTTGAGATCGTACATGGTTGACTCCCTATCAATCCGCCCAGCCTCGGCAGTTGACCGCGCCAAGTCAAGGCGCGGAGAAGAACCGATTGAAACAGTCTGCAACAAGAGTCGCGCCGGACTCGTCATTCAGGTGTAAATGATGGCCGCCGGGCAGCGTGCTCACCGTGAACGGTAGCTGAGAAAGCAATTCGGAATGTTTCGCCAGCATGCCGTCCGCCGCCACCACCAACTGCGTAGGGCAACCGACGCGCCGCACGAACGCCATCGCCTGCTCATCGGTCAGACGCATCGGCGACGCCAGCGTCAGGCGACTGTCGGTGCGCCAGGTATAACCCCCCGGCACCGGCATCAAACCGCGCTGGGCCAGCAGTTCGGCGGCTTCGCGGCTGACGGCCACCAGGCCTTTCATGCGTGCTTCCACCGCGCGGACAAGCGTGGCGTAGACCGGTTTGCGCTTGTCTTGCAGGTTCAATTGCGCCTGCAGCGCCATGCCCAGCCGCTCGGCCGCGTGCTCGCCGCTGGCCGTGGGCGGGAC
>NZ_JBAWDE010000040.1:0-3001 GCF_049590575.1 Pseudomonas sp. | reverse complement strand
GGAGCGGGCTTGCTCGCGAAGGCGGTCTATCAAGACCAAATTTGCTGCCTGATACTCCGCATTCGCGAGCAAGCCCGCTCCCACAGGGGATAAACGCAGCTTTCAAGCTTGGTGTCTGCAACCTGCTGAATTTTGTCGAGGCTATTTATGTTTGATTACTCCGCACGCCCAGACCTGCTCAAAGGCCGGGTCATCCTGGTGACCGGCGCCGGTCGCGGGATTGGCGCGGCAGCCGCCAAAACCTACGCCGCCCATGGCGCCACCGTGCTGTTGCTGGGCAAGACCGAAGCCAACCTGGCCCAGGTGTATGACGAAATCGAAGCGGCGGGTCAGCCGCAGCCAGTGGTGATCCCGTTCAACCTGGAGACCGCCCTGCCCCATCAATACGATGAGCTGGCGGCGATGATCGAAAAAGAGTTCGGCCACCTCGACGGCCTGCTGCACAACGCCTCGATCATCGGCCCGCGCACACCGCTCGAGCAGTTGTCCGGCGAGAATTTCATGCGGGTGATGCACGTGAACGTCAACGCGATGTTCATGCTGACCAGCACGTTGCTGCCGCTGCTCAAACTGTCCCAGGATGCGTCGGTGGTGTTCACCTCCAGCAGCGTCGGGCGCAAGGGCCGGGCGTATTGGGGGGCCTACGGTGTGTCGAAGTTTGCCACCGAGGGCTTGATGCAGACCCTGGCCGACGAGCTCGACGATGTCGCGGCGGTGCGCTCGAACAGCATCAACCCGGGCGGTACGCGCACCAGCATGCGCGCCCAGGCGTACCCAGGGGAAAACCCGATGGAAAGGCCGGCGCCGGAAGAGATCATGCCGGTGTACCTGTACCTGATGGGGCCGGACAGTACCGGGATCAATGGGCAGGCGTTCGACGCGCAATAACCCCTGGCACACCGCAATACAAAATGTGGGAGGGGGCTTGCCCCCTCCCACATTTGTTCAGCGGTGAGCTTTAGTTTTTCACCACTTCCTCAAGGGTGAAGCGCCCCAGCGGGTTCTGCAGGAAGTTGCTCACGTTCTTGCGTGAGATGTTGATATACGGGCTGTAGTACAGGTCAATCCAGTTCACATCCTGTTTCGCCAGTTTCTGCAGGTCGACATACATCTGCTCACGCTTGACCGGGTCAGCCTCGATCCGCGCGGCGGCGACCAGTTCCTTGACCTTGTCGTTCTTGTAGCGGGTCATGTAGTTCTGGTTGGTGTCGTGGCCCAGCACAAAGGTGGTCTTCTGATCCGGGTCGAGGATGTCGTTGGTCCAGTACATCACCGAAATATCGTACTCACCGTCCACCAGCATCTGCCAGCTTTGGGTCGGGTCGACTTTCTGCAGGTTGGCGGTGACGCCGACCTTGGCCAACTGGTCCTTGATGATCACCGCAATCTGCTCGTCGGCTTCGTTGCCGGCGTTGACCACATAGTTGAGCTTCAAGTCCTTGGCACCGGCCTGCTCCAGCAGTTTCTTGGCGGCGGTCGGGTCGTACGGGCGTTGCAGGTTGTTGGCGTAGTGGTACAGCGAGCCTTTCGGGATGTAGGAATAGGCCACGGTGCCCTGACCGTAAGTGGCGGTCTTGACCAGTGATTGTTTGTCGATGGCCATGTCCAGCGCCTGGCGCACTTCAGGCTTGGCCAGCAGGCCGTGGTCGTGGTTGATCAGCAGGTGATCTTCACGGGTGGACGGGTCGGCGTGGATCACCACGTTCTTGTCTTTTTTCAGCTCTTCAACCCGCGAAAACGGCACGAAGATCGCGGTGTCCAGCTCGTTGTTCTGGACCATGCGCATGCGCGTGTTGTCATCGGTGACCGACACCCATTCCACGCCATCGAGGCTCACGTTCTTGGCCTGCCAGAAGTTCGGGTTTTTCTTGAGGATCACCCGATCGCCCTTGCGCCACTCTTCCACGGTGAACGCGCCGGACGTCACCGGGTTTTCCGAATAGGCGTCTTCGCCCATTTTGGTCATGGCTTTTTCCGACAGGATCGACACCGTTGGCGACGCCAATTGCGAGAGAAAAGCCACCGCCGGGGTCTTCAAGGTGACCACCAGGGTTTTCGCGTCGGCGGCTTTGGCCGTATTGATCAGGTTGAACGGGTCGGCCCACAGCGAGGCTTTGTTGTCGCGGATACGCAACAGGCTGAACGCCGCATCTTCGGCGGTGATCGCCGAGCCATCGGAAAACTTCGCATCGCGCAGCTTGAACGTGTAGGTCAGGCCATCCTTGGAGATATCCCAGCTGTCTGCCAGGCCCGGTTCCATCTTGGTGCCCAGGTTGTCCACGCGCACCAGGGTGTCGTAGACGTTGGCGAACACCCAGGTATCGCGGTTTTGCGCGCTTTTGATCGGGTCGAACGTGGTGCTGTCTTCACGGCAGCCGATGGTCAGGACACCAGCGGCCTGGGCCAGACCGGCGGTCAGCGACCACGCGGTCAGCGTGGCGGCGGCGAGCAACTTCAAGTGGCGCGATTGCATATCACAACTCCTTGTTAATGAATGGCAGGGGGTTAAAGCAAAGGTTCTTCAAGCACGCAACTGTATCGATGCTCGTGCAGGAAACGGGTCGGCGGCAACACCACGCAGCACATGGGTTGCGCATACCGGCAACGCGGGTGAAACGCACAGCCCGCAGGCAAGTTCAGCGGGCTGGGTGGCTCGCCCGGCAACGGCTCTGCAGGCAACGGCCGATGCGGATCGATCTCCGGAATCGCCTGGATCAGCGCCGCCGTATAGGGGTGGCGTGGCGCGGTAAACACCGCTTCCACCGGGCCCTCTTCGACGATCTTGCCCAGGTACATCACGGCCACGCGGTCGCACAGGCGACGCACAATGGCCAGGTCGTGGGCGATAAACAGGATCGCCAGGTTCATGCGCTGCTGCAGCTCCAGCAGCAGGTTGATGATCTGGCCCTGGATCGATACATCCAGCGCCGCCACGCATTCATCGGCGATGATCAACCGCGGCTCCACCGCCAGCGCCCGGGCGATGCCGACGCGCTGGCAC
>NZ_JBAWDE010000039.1:0-2318 GCF_049590575.1 Pseudomonas sp. | reverse complement strand
ATGTGGGAGCGGGCTTGCTCGCGAATGCGGTGGGTCAGTTAACACCTGCATCGACTGACACTCTGCTTTCGCGAGCAAGCCCGCTCCCACAGGGGATCTGCTGTGTTGGGCAGATTGCATTCATTTTCATCATCGGAGTTTGCCATGGCTATCGCCATTCCTGGCCCCACCCTCAAGCAGCGCCTGGCGCGTGCCGAGCGGCTCAACCGCTGGAAGGCCCAGGCCTTGATTGCGCCGCTGGTGCTGTTTTTGCTGCTGGTGTTCCTGGTGCCGATCGTTGCGCTGCTCTACAAAAGCGTCGGCAACCCGGAAGTGGTCGGCGGCTTGCCGCGTACTGTGGTGGCGGTCAAGACCTGGGACGGTCGCGGCTTGCCGGGCGAGCCGGTGTACCAGGCCCTCAGCGAAGACCTGGGCGAGGCGCGCGCCAACCAGACGTTGGGCGACCTGTCCAAACGCTTGAATATGGAACTGGCCGGCTATCGCAGCCTGCTGACCAAAACCGCGCGGGCGTTGCCGTTCAGCGAAACGCCCGCCTCCTATAAAGAAGCGCTGGAGAACCTCGACGAACGTTGGGGCGACCCGGCGTACTGGCAGGCGATCCGGCGCAATACCAGCAGCCTTACGCCGTATTACCTGCTGGCGGCCGTCGATCACCGCATCGACGACCTCGGTGAAGTGGCCCCGGCCACCCCGGACCAAGCGATCTACCTGGACATCTTCGCCCGCACCTTCTGGATGGGCCTGGTGATCACCGCCGTCTGCCTGTTGCTGGCCTACCCGCTGGCGTACTTGCTGGCCAACCTGCCGGCGCGCAAAAGCAACTTGCTGATGATCCTGGTGTTGCTGCCGTTCTGGACCTCGATCCTGGTGCGCGTCGCCGCGTGGATCGTGTTGCTGCAGTCCGGCGGGCTGATCAACAGCGCGCTGATGGGCCTGGGGCTGGTGGATAAACCGGTGGAGCTGGTGTTCAACCGCACCGGGGTCTACATCTCCATGGTGCACATTCTGCTGCCGTTCATGATTCTGCCGATCTACAGCGTGATGAAGGGCATTTCGCCAACGTATATGCGCGCGGCGATTTCCCTGGGTTGCCACCCGTTCGCCAGTTTCTGGCGCGTGTACTTCCCGCAAACCTATGCCGGTGTCGGCGCCGGTTGCCTGCTGGTGTTCATCCTGGCGATTGGTTACTACATCACGCCGGCACTGCTCGGCAGCCCGAACGACCAGATGGTCAGCTACTTCGTGGCGTTCTACACCAACACCAGCATCAACTGGGGCATGGCCACGGCCTTGGGCGGCTTGCTGCTGCTGGCGACCGTGCTGCTGTACCTGATCTACAACCGGCTGGTGGGCGCCAGTCGCCTGCGCCTGAGCTGAGGAGACCTTGCGATGCTGAGCCCTTATATGTCACCGGTGGAACGGGTGTGGTTCTACAGCTTGCGGATTCTCTGCGGCTTGATCCTGCTGTTCCTGATCCTGCCGGTGCTGGTGATTATCCCGCTGTCGTTCAACAGCGGCAGTTTCCTGGTGTACCCGCTGCAAGGCTTCTCGCTGCACTGGTACCAGGACTTCTTCGCCTCGGCAGAGTGGATGCGCGCGCTGAAGAACAGCATCATCGTCGCCCCGGCGGCCACGGTGCTGGCGATGGTGTTTGGCACGTTGGCGGCGATTGGCCTGACCCGCGGCAACTTCCCCGGCAAGGCGCTGGTGATGGCCTTGGTGATTTCGCCGATGGTGGTGCCGGTGGTGATTATCGGCGTGGCCAGTTACCTGTTCTTCGCGCCGCTGGGCCTGGGCAACAGCTACTTCTCGCTGATCGTGGTGCACGCGGTGCTTGGCGTGCCGTTTGTGATCATCACCGTGTCAGCGACCTTGCAGGGTTTCAACCATAACCTGGTGCGCGCGGCGGCCAGCCTGGGTGCTTCGCCGTTGATCGCGTTTCGCCG
Organism: Pseudomonas sp.; assembly: GCF_049590575.1. Lineage (GTDB taxonomy): Bacteria > Pseudomonadota > Gammaproteobacteria > Pseudomonadales > Pseudomonadaceae > Aquipseudomonas. The sequence goes on along the minus strand of NZ_JBAWDE010000039.1, from coordinate 372 downwards.
GGTGACCTTGCCGCTGATCGCGCCGGGGGTGATCTCCGGCGCGCTGTTTGCCTTCGCCACCTCCTTTGATGAAGTGGTGGTGACGCTGTTCCTCGCCGGCCCCGAGCAAGCGACCTTGCCGCGCCAGATGTTCAGCGGTATCCGCGAAAACCTCAGCCCGACGATTGCGGCTGCGGCGACCTTGCTGATTGCCTTCTCGGTGCTGCTGTTGCTGACCCTGGAATGGTTGCGCGGCCGCAGCGAGAAATTGCGCACCGCGCAGGTCTGAAGCCCGGCCGGGATCAATAATGTGGGGCTTGCTCGCGAATGCAGTGTGTCAGCTAAACAATTAGTCACTGACAGACCCCATTCGCGAGCAAGCCCGCTCCCACA
>NZ_JBAWDE010000038.1:0-4916 GCF_049590575.1 Pseudomonas sp. | reverse complement strand
GGCCGCTGCTGCTTCGGCGCCTGCTGCCGCGCCGGCTGCGGGTGGCGAAGACCCGATCGCTGCACCGGCTGCGCGTCAGCTGGCTGAAGAAAACAACATCAACCTGGCTTCCATCAAAGGCACCGGCAAAGACGGCCGCGTGACCAAGGAAGACGTGGTTGCTGCCGTTGAAGCCAAGAAAAACGCGCCAGCCGCCGCACCGGCCAAGGCTGCTGCACCGGCTGCCGCCGCACCTGTATTCGCTGCCGGTGACCGCACCGAGAAGCGTGTGCCGATGACGCGCGTACGTGCCACCGTGGCCAAGCGCCTGGTTGAAGCACAGTCGAACATGGCGATGCTGACCACCTTCAACGAAGTCGACATGACCGAAGTCATGGCGTTGCGTTCGAAGTACAAGGATCTCTTTGAGAAGAGCCATAACGGTGTGCGCCTGGGCTTCATGTCGTTCTTCGTGAAAGCCGCCACCGAAGCGCTGAAACGCTTCCCGGCAGTCAACGCTTCCATCGACGGCGGCGACATCGTTTACCATGGCTACGCAGACGTCGGCGTTGCCGTGTCCAGCGACCGTGGCCTGGTGGTTCCGGTTCTGCGTAACGCCGAGCTGATGAGCCTGGCTGAAATCGAAGGCGGCATCGCCGGCTTCGGCAAGAAAGCCCGTGACGGCAAGCTGACCATCGACGAAATGACCGGCGGTACGTTCACCATCACTAACGGTGGTACCTTCGGTTCGATGATGTCGACGCCGATCGTCAACCCTCCGCAAGCTGCGATCCTGGGCATGCACAACATCATCCAGCGTCCGATGGCCATCAACGGCCAAGTCGTGATCCGCCCGATGATGTACCTGGCACTGTCTTACGATCACCGCCTGATCGATGGTAAAGAAGCCGTGACTTTCCTGGTGACCATCAAGAACCTGCTGGAAGACCCGGCTCGTCTGCTGCTGGATATCTGATAGAAGCAGCTGCAGGCCTCGGGTGACAGGCTGCCGGATAAGGCAGCTGGACCTGGGGCTTGCGGCTTGAAAGCTTGCTGCTAAATAGAGGAACTATTTTCATGTCGCAGAAATTTGACGTTGTAGTGATTGGTGCAGGTCCTGGCGGCTACGTTGCCGCCATCAAGGCCGCACAACTGGGCCTCTCGACTGCTTGCATCGAAAAATACACCGACAAGGAAGGCAAACTGGCACTGGGCGGTACTTGCCTGAACGTTGGTTGCATTCCTTCCAAGGCGCTGCTGGACAGCTCCTGGAAATTCCACGAGGCCCAAAGCGGTTTCGCGATCCACGGCATCAACCATGCTGGCGTGACCATGGACGTACCAGCAATGGTCGGCCGTAAAGCCAACATCGTTAAGGGCCTGACTTCCGGCGTTGCCACCTTGTTCAAGGCCAACGGCGTAACTTCCCTGCAAGGTCACGGCAAACTGCTGGCCGGCAAGAAAGTTGAAATCACCAAGCCGGATGGCTCGGTTGAAGTGATCGAAGCCGAAAACGTGATCCTGGCACCCGGTTCGCGTCCAATCGACATTCCGCCTGCTCCCGTTGACCAGAACGTGATCGTCGATTCGACCGGCGCCCTGGAATTCCAATCGGTGCCAAAACGTCTGGGCGTGATCGGCGCCGGCGTGATCGGCCTGGAACTGGGTTCGGTTTGGTCCCGCCTGGGTTCCGAAGTCACCGTTCTGGAAGCCCTGGACACGTTCCTGCTGGCTGCCGACACCGCCGTGTCCAAAGAAGCGCTGAAAACCCTGACCAAACAAGGTCTGGACATCAAGCTGGGCGCGCGGGTTACCGGTTCCAAGGTCAACGGCGAAGAAGTCGTGGTGACCTACACCGATAAAGAAGGCGAGCAGACCATCACCTTCGACAAGCTGATCGTTGCCGTGGGTCGCCGTCCAGTGACCACCGACCTGCTGGCTTCCGACAGCGGCGTGAACATCGATGAGCGTGGTTTCATCCACGTTGACGATCACTGCGCTACCACCGTGCCTGGCGTCTACGCCATCGGCGACGTGGTTCGCGGCATGATGCTCGCGCACAAGGCTTCCGAAGAAGGCATCATGGTTGTCGAGCGCATCAAGGGCCACAAAACCCAGATGAACTACGACCTGATCCCATCGGTTATCTACACCCACCCGGAAATTGCATGGGTCGGCAAGAACGAACAGCAGTTGAAAGCTGAAGGCGTTGAAGTTAACGTCGGCACCTTCCCGTTTGCCGCTTCTGGCCGTGCCATGGCAGCCAACGACACCGGTGGTTTTGTCAAAGTCATCGCTGATGCCAAGACTGACCGCGTACTGGGCGTCCACGTGATTGGCCCGAGCGCTGCAGAACTGGTTCAGCAAGGCGCGATCGGTATGGAATTCGGCACCAGCGCCGAGGACCTGGGCATGATGGTCTTCTCCCATCCGACCCTGTCCGAAGCGCTGCATGAAGCCGCGTTGGCAGTGAATGGCGGCGCCATCCACATCGCCAACAAGAAGAAGCGCTAAGCGAGATAATAAGAAACCACGGCGGAGTTGCCCGTCGTGAGCCTTGCGCGCAAGACTCACCGCGGAATATCCGCTGGACGCAGTCTTGCGCAGCTTTACGGGCCTTGAGCCCTGCAAGTTGCGCAAGCAGCAGTCACAGGTGGCGCGGCACTCATAATGAGCGCAGCGCCGAATGCGCAGTACCTAACGAAGACGGTAAAAAGCATGAATCTTCACGAGTATCAGGGTAAGCAGCTGTTCGCTGAATACGGCCTGCCAGTTTCCAAGGGCTACGCAGTAGACACCCCGGAAGCAGCAGCAGAAGCCTGCGACAAAATCGGTGGTACCGAGTGGGTTGTCAAAGCCCAGGTCCACGCAGGTGGTCGCGGTAAAGCGGGCGGCGTTAAGCTGGTTCGCAGCAAAGAAGACGCCAAGGCCTTCGCACAGCAATGGCTGGGCAAGCGTCTGGTGACTTACCAGACTGATGCCAATGGCCAGCCAGTCACCAAGATCCTGGTTGAATCGTGCACTGATATCGCTAAAGAGCTGTACCTGGGCGCTGTCGTTGACCGTTCGAGCCGTCGCATCGTGTTCATGGCTTCCACCGAAGGTGGCGTGGACATTGAAAAGATCGCCGAAGAAACCCCAGAAAAAATTCTGAAAGCCACCATCGATCCACTGGTTGGTGCTCAGCCATTCCAGGGTCGTGAGCTGGCTTTCCAGCTGGGCCTGGAAGGCAAGCAAGTTGCCCAGTTCGCCAAGATCTTCGTCGGTCTGGCCAAACTGTTCCAGGATCACGATCTGGCCCTGCTGGAAGTGAACCCGCTGGTGATCAAGGCTGACGGCGATCTGCATTGCCTCGACGCCAAGATCAACATCGACGCCAACGCCATGTACCGTCAGCCTAAGCTGAAGACTTTCCACGATCCGTCGCAAGACGATCCGCGCGAAGCGCACGCTGCCAAGTTCGAACTGAACTACGTGGCCCTGGAAGGTAACATCGGTTGCATGGTCAACGGTGCCGGCCTGGCCATGGGTACCATGGACATCGTCAACCTGCATGGCGGCAAGCCAGCCAACTTCCTCGACGTGGGCGGTGGTGCTACCAAAGAACGCGTTACCGAAGCGTTCAAGATCATCCTGTCCGACTCCAACGTCGCTGCAGTACTGGTCAACATCTTCGGCGGCATCGTTCGTTGCGACATGATTGCCGAAGGCATCATCGGTGCAGTGAAAGAAGTGGGCGTTAAAATCCCGGTGGTTGTTCGCCTTGAAGGTAACAACGCTGAACTGGGCGCTAAAGTACTGGCAGAAAGCGGTTTGAACATCATCGCGGCTACCAGCCTGACCGACGCTGCTCAACAAGTTGTCAAAGCTGCGGAGGGCAAATAATGAGCGTCCTGATCAATAAAGACACCAAAGTTATCTGCCAGGGTATTACCGGTTCGCAAGGTAGTTTCCACACCCAGCAAGCCATCGAATACGGCACCAAGATGGTTGGCGGCGTAACCCCTGGTAAAGGCGGCACCGAGCACCTGGGCCTGCCAGTGTTCAACACCGTGAAAGACGCTGTTGCTCAAACTGGCGCTACTGCCAGCGTGATCTACGTACCGGCTCCTTTCTGCAAGGACTCGATCCTGGAAGCAGCGTTCGGCGGCATCAAGCTGATCGTTTGCATCACCGAAGGCATTCCTACCCTGGACATGCTGGACGCTAAAGTTAAGTGCGACGAGCTGGGCGTAGTCCTGATCGGCCCTAACTGCCCAGGCGTGATCACCCCAGGTGAATGCAAGATCGGCATCATGCCAGGTCACATTCACTTGCCAGGCAAGGTCGGTATCGTTTCGCGTTCCGGCACCCTGACCTACGAAGCTGTGAAGCAGACTACTGACGCCGGTTTCGGTCAGTCGACTTGCGTCGGCATCGGCGGTGACCCGATCCCAGGCTCGAACTTCATCGACATCCTGAAACTGTTCCAGGAAGACCCGAAGACCGAAGCGATCGTCATGATCGGTGAGATCGGCGGTTCGGCTGAAGAAGAAGCGGCTGCCTACATCAAGGCACACGTGACCAAGCCGGTTGTTTCCTACATCGCTGGTGTGACTGCCCCTGCGGGCAAGCGCATGGGCCATGCTGGCGCAATCATCTCCGGCGGCAAAGGCACTGCAGACGAGAAGTTTGCTGCCCTGGAAGACGCAGGCGTGAAAACCGTGCGTTCGCTGGCAGACATCGGCAAGGCTTTGTCCGAGCTGACCGGTTGGGCTGTCAAGTAAGCCTCGCGCTGAGCTGACGCTTCACCCCCACAAAGGCCACCTTCGGGTGGCCTTTGTGCATTCCGGGCATTGGTAAAGATCCAAAATGTGGGAGCGGGCTTGCCCGCGAAAGCGCTGTGTCAGTTAACAGATTCACAACTGAAAGACCGCCTTCGCGAGCAAGCCCGCTCC
>NZ_JBAWDE010000037.1:0-38100 GCF_049590575.1 Pseudomonas sp. | reverse complement strand
TGTGGGAGCGGGCTTGCTCGCGAATGTGGTGTGTCAGTCAACAGATACTTAGACTGAACCACCGCCTTCGCGAGCAAGCCCGCTCCCACATTTTTGATCGGGTTTACAGTTTTACGGACGAGCGTCCCGGCTTTTTGGTCTGCAACAAATGCGAGAACACCGCATGCAAATCATCCGACGCGCTTTCCTCGTCGAGGTTGAGCTTGCTGTCGATGTGGTCCATGTGGTGCATCATCAAATTCACTGCCAGTGCCGCATCGCGTGCCTCGATCGCGTCGATCAGCTGGGTGTGTTCATCGTAGGAACAGTGCGAGCGGTTGCCGCTTTCGTACTGGGCGATGATCAACGAGGTCTGGGACACCAGGCTGCGCTGGAAGCTGATCAGCGGCGCGTTCTTCGCCGCCTCGGCCAGCTTGAGGTGGAATTCGCCCGAGAGCCGGATACCCGCACCACGATCGCCGCGCGAGAAGCTGTCGCGTTCGTCGTTGACCATCTGGCGCAGCTCAGCCAACTGTTCGGCGGTGGCGTGTTGCACCGCCAACTCGGTGATCGCGCGCTCCACCAGGCGACGGGCGAGGAACACCTGGCGCGCTTCTTCGACGCTCGGGCTTGCCACCACCGCACCGCGATTGGGCCGCAGCAACACCACGCCTTCATGGGCCAGGCGCGACAGCGCACGGCGAATGATGGTGCGGCTCACGCCAAAGATTTCACCCAGTGCCTCTTCACTCAATTTGGTTCCGGGCGCCAGGCGTTGTTCGAGGATCGCCTCGAAGATATGCGCGTAGACGATATCGTCCTGGGTTCCGCTGCGACCGGCCTTGCCGGCTCGCGGTTGTTTCTTGAGAGGTTGCAACTGTTCGGTCATGGGCACTCGGGTTTGGAGAACGGCGGCGAATTAAGGGTAATACGGCAAGCGCGTGTCGCTGGCAAGTATCACCTAAAAACACGGCACATTGTACACAACCCTCTGCGCCAACACACTGTACGGCTGTTTGCGGCCCCGGCTGTATTGCAATGAGTCATCGCGTTTGAGTTTAGGCTTGAATCCGCGCCCTCACCGGCAAAACCCAGGTAAAAGGAACACCTTTCCATGAATGACGCCACCCAAGCGCCCTTGCGCCCGCTGGCCGACACGTCTGCGTCGGCCGTCGTCGCCGGCTTCATCGCCATGATGACCGGCTATACCAGCTCCCTGGTCCTGATGTTCCAGGCCGGGCAAGCCGCCGGTTTGACCACGGCGCAGATTTCCTCATGGATCTGGGCGATCTCCATCGGCATGGCGGTGTGCAGCATCGGCCTGTCTTTGCGCTATCGCACGCCGATCACCATTGCCTGGTCGACCCCCGGCGCCGCGCTGCTGATCACCAGCCTGGGTGGTGTCAGTTACGGCGAGGCGATTGGTGCCTACATCACCTGCGCGGTGCTGGTGACGCTGTGCGGGCTGACCGGCAGCTTTGAAAAACTGGTCAAACGCATCCCGGCGTCACTGGCGGCGGCCTTGCTGGCGGGAATTCTGTTCAAGATCGGCAGCGAGATTTTCGTCGCCGCGCAGCACCGTACGGGCCTGGTGCTGGGGATGTTTTTCACTTACCTGATCATCAAGCGCCTGTCGCCACGCTATGCAGTGCTCGCGGCATTGGTGATCGGCACCCTGCTCTCGGGCCTGATGGGCTTGCTGGATTTCAGTGGTTTTCACCTGGAAGTGGCCACTCCGGTTTGGACCACCCCGCATTTCTCGCTGGCGGCAACGATCAGCATCGGCATCCCGCTGTTCGTCGTGGCGATGACCTCGCAGAACATGCCCGGCGTCGCCGTGCTGCGCGCCGACGGCTACAACGTGCCAGCCTCGCCGCTGATCACCACCACCGGCCTGGCGTCGCTGGTGCTGGCGCCATTCGGCTCCCACGGCATCAACCTGGCGGCGATCAGCGCAGCCATCTGCACCGGCCCGCATGCCCATGAGGATCGCAACAAGCGCTACACCGCCGCCGTGTGGTGCGGGGTGTTCTACGGGATTGCCGGGGTATTCGGCGCGACATTGGCGGCATTGTTCGCAGCCCTGCCCAAGGAGCTGGTGCTGTCGATTGCGGCCTTGGCATTGTTTGGCTCGATCATCAATGGCTTGAGCATTGCCATGAATGAGCCGAAGGAACGGGAGGCGGCACTGATCACCTTTATGGTCACCGCGTCGGGGCTGACGTTGTTTTCAGTCGGCTCGGCGTTCTGGGGGATTGTGGCGGGGGTGTTGACGCTGCTGATCTTGAATTGGCGCAAGGCATAAAAAAACGGCGACCCTCAGGTCGCCGTTTTTTTCAGTATCACTTAGCCGCGTTGATCGGCTTTTCTGGATACCACACGTCCAGCAACGGGCTGACTTCAGCCTTGGTCAGCTCGGAACGGGTTTTCAGCCATGCTTCAACCGCAGCACGCTGCTCTTCGGAAACCGAGCCGCGCTTCTGCAGGCAAACCAGACCGAAGTCATCGCCGCCAACATAGCCCAGGCCGTTGGCTTCCATGGCTTCTTTGATGAATGCTTCGAGGAAAGCGTCGATAGCTTCTTCACTCAGGCCTTCTTTGAAGTCCAGGTTCAGTTCGAAACCCAGCTCTTGAAATTCATCAACGCACAGTTTTTTGCGCAGACGCTGGGAACGGTTAGTCGCCATTGGAACAGTCCTCATAAGTAATAACGGGCGGCACTTTAGCAGTTTAAGGCGGCGATTGCCCGACTCTCTGGGACAGGCGGCACTTTACCGGTAAAAAAAACCCGAATTACCAGCTATGGTTCAGCTACAACGGGACCAACCTTGGGGCATAATGCCGACACTTTCATGACTAATGAGGGATTTTCTTACACACCCCTCGCCTTTTTCACCCTCCTCAGCAGTAGGGTTTTATTCCTTATGATCAAATCTTTGCGTTCAGTATTAATCGCCGGTCTTCTGCTTCCCCTGGCCTTTTCCACCTCTGCCGCCCCCGTCAACAACACCCTGCCCCCGAATGTTCAGCAAGCGCTGGCCAAGGCCAAGCTGCAAAATACCGCGCTGTCGCTGGTGATGATTCCCCTGAACGGGCCCGGCACCCCTACCGTCTTCAACGCTGACGTCTCGGTGAACCCGGCCTCCACCATGAAGCTGGTCACCACCTACGCGGCCCTGGAGATGCTCGGCCCCAACCACCAGTGGAAAACCGAGTTCTACACCGACGGCACCCTCAGCGGTGGCGTGTTGCACGGCAACCTGTACCTCAAGGGCGGCGGCGACCCCAAGCTGAACATGGAAAAACTCTGGCTGCTGATGCGCGACCTGCGCGCCAACGGCGTGCAGCAAGTGACCGGCGACCTGGTGCTGGACCGCAGCTTCTTCAACCAACCGCAGTTGCCGGAGTTCAATGACGACGGCAACGACGAAAACAAACCATTCCTGGTCAAGCCCGACGCCCTGCTGGTCAACCTCAAGGCCCTGCGCTTTGTGACGCGTAACGATTCGGGCCGAGTGATCGTGTCGGTCGAACCGCCGATTGCGAGCATCCGCATCGACAACCAAGTCAAAGTTTCCAACGCCAAGCAGTGCACCGGTGACGTGCGCTACAACCCGGTCACGGCCGCCGACGGCAGCATGACGGTGACGGTCAGCGGCCAGTTGGCGGAAGGCTGCAGCTCGCAGACCTATCTGTCGCTGCTCGACCACGCGACCTACACCGCCGGCGCCGTACGGGCGATCTGGCAGGAGCTGGGCGGCACCCTCCAGGGCCGTGATATCCAGGCGCCGGTGCCAAAGAATGCCAAGTTACTCGCCCGCGCGTTTTCCCCGGACTTGGCGGAAATCATCCGCGACATCAACAAATACAGTAACAACACCATGGCCCAGCAGCTGTTCCTGAGCCTGGGCGCGCAGTTCCGCAACGATGCCGATGGCGACGACGCCAAGGCTGCACAACGCGTGGTGCGCCAGTGGCTGGCGAAGAAAGGCATTACCGCGCCGCACCTGGTGATGGAGAACGGCTCCGGCCTGTCGCGTGCCGAGCGGGTCAGCGCGCGCGAAATGGCAGCCATGCTGCAAGCCGCCTGGAAAAGCCCCTACGCTGCGGAATACATCAGCTCGCTGCCGATTGCCGGCACTGACGGCACCATGCGCAAGCGCCTGAAAACCACCGCCATGCGCGGCGAGGCCCACGTCAAGACCGGTACCTTGAACACCGTGCGCGCCATCGCCGGATTCAGCCGCGACAACAACGGCAATACCTGGGCGGTGGTGGCGATCCTGAATGATCCGAAGCCATGGGGCGCCTCGTCAGTGCTCGACCAAGTGCTGCTGGACCTGTATCGCCAGCCGAAGCTGGCGGCCGCAGCGCCGGTGCTCTAATTCAGTGAATGGGGACCGCTTTGCGGTCCCGCGGGAGCAAGCGCCCTCGCTACCCTCTCTACCCGGTCCCTGCCCGCCTGCTTGGCCACATACACCGCCGAGTCGGCGCGCAGCAGCAACCCATCGATGCCCTCATCCACCCGCCAGCTGGCCACACCAAAGCTGGCGGTAACGATGCCCACCGGCTCCATCGGTACGTCACGCAGCGATTGCCATAATTGCATCGCCAAGCCATAGGCCTGTTCGTCATCGGTGTTGGGGCACAGCACCATGAACTCCTCGCCCCCGAGACGGCAGAACACATCGCTGCGGCGCAGGCGCTGGCTGATACGTTTGCACAACTCCTGCAGCACCCCGTCGCCCACAGCATGCCCGTGCCGGTCGTTGATGCGCTTGAAGTGGTCGATGTCGAGCATGATCACCGACAAGGCCCCCGAGGTGCGGTTGAGCCTTACCATCTCGGCCCGAAGCCGATCCTGGAAATAGCGGCGGTTGTGAATCCCGGTCAGCGAGTCGGTGATCGACAGCGCACGCAGCTCCTCCTCCACCCGCTTGAGATCGGAAATATCCGAGACGTAGCCATTCCACAGGGTACCGCCGCTTGGCAATTCTTCCGGGGTGGCCTCGCCGCGGAGCCAGCGCAGACCCCGTTGCGGCAACAGCACCCGGTACTCCTCGCGCCAATGGCTCAACTGCAGGGCCGACAAGCGGATCGACGCGCGCACCCGCTCCGCGTCCAGCGGATGGATACGCTCGAAGACTTTCGTCGCATCCTGCTGCAACAGGCCAAGCTCGATTTCATAGATGTCACGCATGCCGTCGCTGGCGTAGATGAATTTCCAGCGGTCCTGAGCCTCGAGGGTGAATTGGAAGATCCCGCCGGGCACATGGGCGCTGAGCTTTTTGAGTAGCCGGTCGCGGGCGGCCAGTGCCTCGTAGGCGCGTTTCTGCTCGGTAACGTCCAGGTAAATAGCCAAGTGCCCGATCCATAAACCATGCTCATCGAGCAACACGGTGGCCAGCATATTCACGGTCAATTGGCTGCGGTCCTGGCGGATCAGCCTCCATTCACGGGCTTCGTGCAGGGTGTCGGGGCTTTCCACCAGCATCGCCTGGCTCGCTGGAATGCGCTTGCCCAAGGCCACACTCAGGCTGGCGGAGCGCGCTTGGAGCTCCGCCGCCAGGTGCAGGCTTTCCAGGGTCAACTTGCCCACCACCTGCTCCGCCTTGAACCCCAGCATCCGCTCGGCACCGGCGTTGAAGGTGTTGATGACCCCGCGCAGGTCGGTCGCAATGATCGCCACCTGGGTGGCGGCATTCAGCACACTGCGTAATTGCCCATGCGCCCCGCGCAGCTCCTGCTCGCGCTGGCGCAACTGCACGGTGCGCTGCTCCACCAGTTTCAACGCGCGCTGGCGCTGGCTCACCAGCACATAGAGCAACGCGCTGAGCAGCAGGCTGAGCAACCCGCCCATGCTCAGGATCGTGGCCAGCGAGGAATGATTGGACTGATCGAACACCTGGCTCGGGCGCAGGCTCAGGGCGTATACACGGTCGCCCAATGTGAGGCGGCGCGCGCCGACGAGGTCACTGTCGCCCAGCGCGTTACTCGACTCGAAGAGTACGCGCTGTTGCAGGTCGGACGTGTCGACAATCTGCATCACCAGGTTGTCGCGATCCGGCTTTGGCAACCCGTCAGTCACCAGTTGGCGCATGCTGATCACCGCCATCACATAGCCGTAGGGTTCGTTCTGGGGCTGCGCTGAAGTGGGCTGGCTGCTCACCGGTGCGACCAGCAGTACACCGGTGGCATACGCGGGCTCTACCCCCACCAGTTGCATCGGTTGCGACACCGCCAGCTTGCCGCTTTGTTGCGCGCGCTCAAGGGCCGAACGTCGCAGGGGCTGGGCCAGCAGATCAAAGCCCAGTGGCGCGCCCAGCAGGCTTTGAGTCTGGCTGTAGAGCACCGGCACGTATTCTTCACGCTCAGGCGCGGGGACCAGCTCACCGGCGGCATTCAATTCGCGGATAACAAACGGCGTGCCGCGCTGGCGCGACACCTCGTGTTCAAATTGGCTGCGCTGCTCGCGAAACACGCGCGGCGCCCAGGAGTAAGCGCGGGCGCGCAGCAACAAGGGCTGGGCAAAACCGTCGAATTCTTGGCGGGACACCTCAGCGGAATTTACAAAGAAACGCCGCAGGCTGTTCAGGCGTTGCTCCTGGTCTTCGAAGCGTTCCTGCAGGCGGGTGTAGCGCTCATTAATCAGCAACTGAAAGCGTTGGCGCACCTGTTGCTGATAGAGATCGGACGCCGCCCAGGCGACGATTGCCGTCAACGCGCAGCCTGCCAAAAGCACCACAAACGCCACCAGCCAAGCCGACGCCTGCTCACTGATAAAGCCTAGGATTTTCGGGCGAACGGCGTGCATTAGCATAGGCAACACTCACAACGCCAGCGTGCGGGGCTGTCACTTTGGCTAGGCGTTAAGTTATAGCCATGAGGCCGGTGTTTGACCAGCGTAAAAAAGCCGCAAGCCCTGAATATTCCGGGGTTGCGGCTTTTTTGCTGCGGCGATCAGCGGGCGCTGATTTTCCACGCCCGGTGAATCTTCGCATTACGTGCGAAATCCGGGTCAAGGGTCTTGTCGCTGATTTCCTCGACCGCGTAGCGTTGGCTCAGGTTGTCCTCGAGCACAAACTTGCGGAAGTTGTTCGAAAAGTACAGCACGCCACCCGGCGCCAGGCGCGCCATGGCCAGGTCGAGCAACTGCACGTGATCGCGCTGCACGTCGAAGATGCCTTCCATGCGCTTGGAGTTGGAGAAGGTCGGCGGGTCGATGAAGATCAGGTCGAACTCATCGCGGCTGGCCTCCAGCCACGCCATCACATCACCCTGCTCCAGGCGGTTCTTGTCGGAGAAACCGTTGAGCGAGAAGTTGCGGCGCGCCCAGTCCAGGTAAGTCTTGGACAGGTCGACGCTGGTGGTGCTGCGCGCGCCGCCCTTGGCTGCATGCACACTGGCGGTGGCGGTGTAGCAATACAGGTTGAGGAAACGCTTGCCGGCCGCTTCCTTCTGGATGCGCATGCGCATGGGGCGGTGGTCGAGGAACAGGCCGGTGTCCAGGTAGTCGGTGAGGTTGACCAGCAACTTCACGCCGCCTTCGCTGACTTCGGTGAACTTGCCCTGGGCGCTCTGGCGCTCGTACTGCTTGGTACCGCTCTGACGCTCGCGACGCTTGACCACCACGCGGCTCTTGTCGACATTCAGGGCCTGGGGAATAGCCGCCAGCGCATCGAACATACGTGCGGAGGCTTTTTCCGGGTCGATGGATTTCGGCGCCGCGTATTCCTGCACGTGGACCCAGTCGTGGTACAGGTCGATGGCCATGGAGTATTCGGGCATATCGGCGTCATACACGCGGTAGCAATCCACGCCTTCACGCTTGGCCCATTTGCCCAGCTGCTTGAGGTTCTTCTGCAGGCGGTTGGCGAACATCTGCCCGCCTTCGCTCAGGCGCGCCTGCTCGACCACCGGCGCCGGGGCGGGTTTGATCGGGTTACCGTTCTTGTTGTACTGGCGCTCTTGCGGCTCGGTTGGCGCCTGGTCGTAAGCGGCTTGCTCACGCTCGGCCTGACGCTGTTCCGGGGTGCGACGCTCGCCAGTGACGAACTGGTCGGGGTTGACCTTGATCAGCAGCAATTTGCACGGCAAGGCGCCGTTCCAGAACGAATACTGTTTGTGGCTGCGGATGCCCATGCGCTTGCCCAGGTCCGGCGCGCCGGTGAACACCGCCGCTTCCCAGCCCATGCAGGCCTGGCGCAGACGTTCGCCGAGGTTCTGGTAGAGGTACAACAGGCTGGCTTCGTCACCCAGGCGCTCGCCGTAGGGAGGGTTGCAGATCACCAGGCCTTTCTGGTTCTGGTCCGGGCGTGGCTCGAAGGTGCCGACTTCGCCCTGGTACACCTTGATCCAGTGGCTCAGGCCGGCACGTTCGATGTTGTTGCGCGCGGGCTGGATCAAGCGCGGGTCGGCTTCATAGCCTCGCACCCACAACGGCGGCTTGTTCATGCCAATCGCCGCGCGTTCGGTGGCCTCGGTGTGCAGTTTTTTCCACAGTGCCGGGACGTGACCGAGCCAGGTGGTGAAGCCCCAGAGTTCGCGGTTGAGGTTGGGGGCCATGTCGGCGGCGATCATCGCGCCTTCAACCAGGAAGGTGCCCACGCCGCACATCGGGTCAGTCAGCGCGCCGCCTTCGGCAGCAATGCGCGGCCAGCCGGCGCGAATCAGGATTGCCGCCGCCAGGTTTTCCTTCAACGGCGCAGCGCCCTGCTGCAGGCGGTAACCGCGCTGGTGCAGGCTGTGGCCGGAGAGGTCGAGGGACAGGATCGCTTCGCCGCGGTCCAGGCGCAGGTGGATGCGCAGGTCCGGGTTGATCTTGTCGATGGACGGGCGTTCGCCGGTCGGGGTGCGCAGCTTGTCGACGATCGCATCCTTGACCTTCAGCGCGCCGAAGTGGGTGTTGTCGATGCCCGAGCCGTGACCGCTGAATTCCACCGCCAAGGTGCCGTCCGGGACCATGTGGTCGGCCCATTCGATGTCCAGCACGCCGTGGTAGAGGTCTTCCGCGTCCTTCATCGGGAAGCGCTTGAGCACCAGCAACACGCGGTTGGCCAGGCGCGACCAGAGGCACAGGCGGTAGGCGGTTTCCATGTCGGCCATGCCGCGCACGGCCGAGGTGTGCTCGCGGGCCTCCTCAAGGCCAAGCCCGACGGCTTCCTCGATCAGCAGGCCTTCGAGGCCCTTGGGGCAAGTGAGGAAGAGTTCAAAACGGTCCGACATGGGGCATTCCAGGCTTTTCAGCAATAAATGAACGGGCGACGCATCGCCGGTTCGGTTTTCAATCAAGCACTTTTCTTGAAGAGTGCTCGCGTGGCACGAATGTGCCGTCCCACCCCGTCTAACGGGCCTTTCGGCCTTAATTCACGGGGCAGAAGAAGATTTTGTAGCAACAAAAAGAAATATTCCGACCCTTCGTCGAATAATAACCGACTGCAACGGGCGGGCATTCTCACCAAAGGATTAAACCCATCCTCTTTGCAGGGCACATCATAGCTGGCTTTGCCGAATAAAAGGGGCGAAAAGCCATCCCAGCTTATGGCTATAGCATCGTTATCGTTACGTGCTTATGACAAAACGATCATTGAATCCATGTGACCTATTGGTTAGAACTCAACACAGGTTGGCGCCGTAACGACGCCGACACTAGGCTCGCCACGCCGGCAGCGAGCCCACCAACGGCAGAAAAACTCTGCCCGGCCTCAGACGAGGCCGAAGGATATCAAGACAGTCAACAAGTGAGGGAAACACCCTATGAGAAGACTTAAGCGTGATCCGTTGGAAAGAGCATTTTTACGCGGATATCAATATGGCGTTCATGGCAAATCCCGTGAGCTTTGCCCATTTACTCTACCGTCGGTACGCCAAGCCTGGATCAACGGCTGGCGAGAAGGACGCGGCGACAACTGGGACGGTATGACTGGCACTGCGGGAATCCACAGACTCAACGAACTTCACGCCGTCGGCTAATCAAGGGCATTTAATTCCGACACCACCACGAATATGCAATGACTTAACCACGCACGCCCTATCCAGGCGGCGGGCTTCGGCCCAGGGGCTCCTTTTGAGGAGCCCTTTTTATTGCCAGCTATCTGCCTCGAGGCAGTGCAGCGATCGCGTCCACCGACTGGCGAATCAGCGCCGGGCCTTTGTAGATAAAGCCGGAATACAACTGCACCAGGCTGGCGCCCGCGGCGATTTTCTCGGCGGCGTGCTTGCCTTCGGTGATGCCACCCACTGCGATAATCGGCAAACGTCCCGCCAACTCAGCGGCCAGCACCTTGACGATATGCGTGCTCTGGTCACGCACCGGGGCACCAGAAAGGCCGCCCGCTTCATCACCATGGGCCAGGCCTTCGACGCCAACCCGGCTGAGGGTGGTGTTGGTCGCGATCACTGCATCCATACCGGTATCGATCAAGGCTTGGGCGACCAGTACGGTTTCTTCGTCGCTCATGTCCGGGGCAATCTTGATCGCCAACGGCACACGCTTGCCATGGCGCACAGCCAGGTCTTCCTGGCGCTGGCGCAAGGCTTCCAGCAATTGCTTGAGGGAATCGCCGAACTGCAGGCTGCGCAGGCCAGGGGTGTTGGGCGAACTGACATTGACGGTGACGTAGCTGGCGTGGGCGTAGACCTTGTCCAGGCAGATCAGGTAGTCATCGACGGCACGCTCTACCGGGGTATCGAAGTTCTTGCCGATATTGATGCCCAGGATGCCCTTGTACTTCGCCGCCTGAACACGCGACAGCAGATGATCGACGCCCAGGTTGTTGAAACCCATGCGATTGATGATCGCCTCAGCTTCCGGCAAGCGGAAGATGCGCGGCTTGGGATTACCCGGCTGCGGTCGCGGGGTCACGGTGCCGATTTCGACAAAACCGAAACCCAGTTGGGCAAAGCCATCGATGGCCGCGCCGTTCTTGTCCAGGCCAGCCGCCAGCCCGACCGGGTTGGGGAAGTCCAGCCCCATCACCGATACCGGCATTTTCGCCGGCGCCTTGCACACCAGGCCATTGAGCCCCAGGCGGCCACCGGCTCCAATCAGGTCCAAGGACAGATCGTGGGAGGTTTCCGGGGAGAGTTTGAACAACAGCTGGCGGGCCAGGGTATACATGGGCAGGCTAGACTCGGATGGCGGCGGAAGGTGGCGCCGATTATAGCCGGGGTCACGCCACACGCGCGAGGCGTGCCGTTCAAACGTCAATGCCGCTGCATGACCAGCGCCTCGTAACGCGCCCAGATTTTTTCTGCATAACGCATACGCAACGCCTCGAACTGGGGCCCTTGGCCCGGCCCCGCATTATAGGAGCCCACCGCTGTCCAGTTGTAGCCAAAGCGCTGGATGAATTCCGCGAGAATCGACGCCCCCACCTCAACTGACAGGCAAGGTTCGCTCAGCAGGCGCTCCTCGGTAATGCCCTGCTTGAGCAGGCGGGGCAAGTGGCTGCTGTTGATCTGCATCAAACCGATGTCGCGGGTGCCGTTGCTATTACCATGGTTGACCTTGTCCGCACGATTGCCCGATTCCACCGCAGCGATCGCCTGCAACAACTCCGGCTCGATATCGTGGCGGCTGGCGGCGTCCACCCAGCAATCGGCCAATGCCTGATTGCCGCTCATCAAGGCACTTAACAACAGGCCCGTACGCCATAACTTAGCCATGTCTGATCTGCTCATCCATCACCTGGCCATGGCTGACCTGGCCGCAGACCGAGCACACGTGCTCCACTTGCCTCATCCCCCCTGGCGCCTGCCCGGCATCAGTCCTCACCGGGCATGTAAACCGATAGCCGCGACCGTAGATCGTCTTGATAAACCCTTTATCCGCACCCAGGTATTTGCGCAGCGAATAGATGCAGCGTGTCAGCGATTCCTCGGAGACATCACCCTGTGGCCACGCCAGCTCCAGCAAGCGATCCTTGGTCATCAATACGCTGCCGGAAACCAGCAGTAGCCGCAACACATGCCACTCTTTGGGCGGCAACTGAACATCCGCCCCCGCGCCGGTCAGGCGGCCATCGCCGTGCAGGGTCCACTGCGCAAAAAACAGCGAATGCGTCGTCAATTGATTATCCACGACGACCATACCTACCTCGGTATCCAACGACTGACATTGAAGTCCCTATTTCCAGTAACGGCTTATGCGCCCATGTCACAACTATAAAAATCTGCCTTACACCTAACGCTAGGAAAACGCCTAGACGATCAGCGATTTCAAGAACAACCATGTAAGACTTTTCTCTACTCCCCTATCTGTTCATGGGGACCATCGCGGCCTGGCTGTACAAACGCGCGTTGCACGCGCTCGTATTGCGCCGCCGTCAACGGCGGAGGCCCGCCACCCGTCGCCAGGTCAATGGGCTCGTTGCCCACCGCTCGCGCCTGAATGACAAACAGACGCACCGGCGCTGAACGGCCCGACGCCCTGCCCTGCCCCTGCTCCACCGCTTCGCGCTGAAACGCTCCCAGCCATAAACGCTTGCCTTGGGCAACACGCACGACGCTATCAACCGCGACCTGACCGACCGCCGTGGCTCTTGCGCGGCGACCCGGCTGAACCATCTGGCGGCCATCTTCGATATCGAGGCGCAACTCGATCTGATTGGCCTCGGCAAAACGCGGCAATACGCTGACCTGGGTGCCATAACGCACAGGGGTCCAGTCGACGTCGTCGCGTTCGGGGGCGGGTAAGTAAAAGGTGTGGTTGTCCTGGAACACCGCAGGCACATTCTCCTGGGTCAGAATCACCGGCAACGTGACAACTCTTGCACGCCGCCGGCGTTCCAACGTCGCGATCTGCGCCATCAACCGGTTATCGTCCACCGGCTCCATGATTCGAGTGGTTGAGGCCTCGGCGCCGTCACCAAGGCCCAGCTTTTTCAGTTCGTCGCGGTCCACGTCTACCAGCCATAACGATACCTCGACCGCTCGCTTGGGCATGTCCAGCTCCGCCACCAGTTTCTGGATAAGGCTCACCTGCGCCGGCTTGCCCTTGATCAGCAGGCTATTGGCATCCGCAAAGGCGATCACCCCCAGGCTTCTGTCGGCCAATGGGCCCTTATGCTCGCCGGCCAGCAGTTTTTCGATCATCGACGCCATACCCGGCACGGTGACCGGACTGTCGCTGTTGCCATATCGTTGGTCCTCCACCGGAGTATTGAGTACCTGGACCACCGCGAAGGCCTGTGAACCCACGCGCAAGTCGGCCCGTTGCCGGTCCATCAGATGAGCCAGGCGCAGCACCTGATCGACATAGTTCGGCGGGCCGGACACATAAAAGGTCCGCCCCGCGCTTTCACGCAGGGGGTAGCGAGATTCATCGATGCCCGCGCGGCGCATAAGGGCGCGCAGCTTATCGATAGAAATATGCTGCAACGCTACCGCCGAGCTTTTTGCCTCGCTGGCGGTATAGACGTAAAGCACTTGCCCATCGCTGTACCAGATCAACTCCTGTTGCTGTGCAAGCGTCTCCAGTGCCAGTTGCGGCGCATCGAAATCAAGCACACCGTTCAAGCGTTTCCGCGCGACTTCGGCGCTGACCACGATGGGTACCCCCAACGGCACAGACAGTGCAGTGAGCACGGTATGCAGACTTTGATCCTGCGCCTGGTAGGTTTCGGCCCAGGCTACCGCATAGCCCAGCGTCAACGCGGCAAACAGCAGCCAGCGACAAAACCGCAGGTGGGGCATTGTTGTGGGGAATTCGGCGTACACCGTGGTTTTCCTGGGCGGCCTGGTAGAGAGAGGCGGCCATACTGAGAGGCCGTCGTTTTTTAATCTTGATGGAATGCTGACGGCCGACCGCGCCTGCCAGCCCGTGGCATGTGCCTTGCTACGGACTCTGTATCAGAGCGCGCGCCAACGACGGCGCTGGCTCACGGACAAAGGCGTCGTTACCTGCAATGGCCTACATCGCCATCTGCAGGAGCGGCGCTTTTTTTTGAACGAAAAGGTAGGTCTTGATGAATGATTCGGTGGGCAGCAGCCCGGTAAACGCCCCATTGGCCTGGGTCAATGGCAGCGATGCGCCGGAAAAAAGCAGCCTCGACCTGGGCTTCATGGCCTTGAGTGATTGCGCTTCGTTGGTAGTAGCCGCCACCCAGGGCTTCGCCCAACCCTATGGCCTGACCCTGAACCTCAAGCGCCAGAGTTCATGGGCCAACCTGCGGGACAAACTGGCCAGCGGCGAGCTGGACGCCGCCCATAGCCTGTACGGGCTGATCTATGCCATGCACCTGGGCATCGGCGGCGTGGCGTCCACTGATATGGCGGTGCTGATGGGGCTGAACCAGAACGGGCAGAGCATCAACCTGTCCCGTGGTTTGCAGGCGCAAGGGGTGGTCACTCCTGAAGCACTGGACCGCCACGTGCACCAAAGCCGAACAAAACTGACCTTCGCCCAGACCTTTCCTACAGGCACCCACGCCATGTGGCTGTATTACTGGCTGGCGAGCCAAGGTATCCATCCATTACAGGATGTGGACAGCGTCGTGGTCCCGCCTCCGCAGATGCTCGCGCACCTGCAAGCCGGGCGCATCGACGGTTTTTGCGTGGGCGAACCCTGGTGCGCCAGCGCGGTAAAGCAAAACCAGGGCTTCACCCTGGCGACTACTCAAGCGATCTGGCCCAACCATCCAGAAAAAGTGCTTGGCTGCACCCAGGCTTTTGTCGACGCGTATCCCAATACGGCCCGTGTACTGGTGATGGCGATGCTTGAGGCCAGCCGCTTTATTGAGCAAAACACCGAAAACCGCCGCTCCACCGCACAGCTGCTCAGCGGCCGGGACTACCTTGACGCTCCGCTCGACTGCATCGAGCCACGCTTGCTGGGCGCTTATGACGACGGCCTCGGCAACCAGTGGCAGGACCCGCACGCCCTGCGCTTTTTTGCCGGTGGCGCAGTCAACCTGCCCTACCTCTGCGATGGCATGTGGTTCATGACCCAATTCCGCCGCTGGGGCCTGCTGCGCGAAGACCCCGACTACCTCGGCGTTGCCCGCCAGGTGCAACAGTTGGCGCTGTATCGCCAGGCCGCCGCTGCCTTGGGCATCACCGACAATGGCCAGGACATGCGCAGCAGCCAGTTGATCGACGGCAAGGTCTGGGACGGCTCGGACCCCGTCGGCTACGCCCGAAGCTTCCGCCTGCATGCCATGGCCGATGCCGGCCACCGCCAAGCCTTGCGCTGACAGGAGACCTCCATGCTGCGAATCCTGTTGATCAACGACACACCGCGCAAGGTCGGCCGGCTGAAGACGGCGCTGATCGAAGCCGGTTTTGAGGTGATCGATGAGTCCGGCCTGACCATCGACCTGCCCGCGCGAGTCGAAACGGTGCGCCCCGACGTCATCCTGATCGATACCGAGTCACCCGGCCGCGATGTGATGGAGCAAGTGGTATTGGTCAGCCGCGACCAGCCGCGCCCGATTGTGATGTTTACCGATGAGCACGACCCGAACGTGATGCGCCAGGCGATCAAATCCGGCGTCAGCGCGTACATCGTCGAAGGCATCCAGGCCCAGCGCCTGCAGCCGATTCTCGACGTGGCCATGGCGCGTTTCGAAAGCGACCAGGCCTTGCGCGCCCAGCTCCAGGCCCGCGACCAGCAACTGGCCGAGCGCAAGCGCATCGAGCTGGCCAAGGGCATGCTGATGAAAATGAAGGACTGCAACGAGGAAGAGGCCTACACCCTGATGCGCCGCCAAGCCATGAGCCGCCAGCAGAAACTGATTCAGGTGGCTGAGCAGATTATCGCCATGAGTGAGTTGCTTGGCTGATCTGGCGCAGCTCTTGCTAAAGAAACATCACAGGTAGCCAACGGCGGCTGCCCCTCCACGACAAAGACGTCGCACATCCGGTTTGCCCTCGCGAACCCGGTGGCGGCGTTTTTTCGTTTTGGCCCCTTCGTGGGGCCGGTGGGGCGGCCTTAGCTGGCTGTTCCATCACCCGGCCTTCTTACAAGACTCCCAACCGTTGAGGTGCGTGATGAAATCAAGCTTCTGGAAATCCGGGCACACCCCGACCCTGTTTGCCGCGTTCCTGTATTTCGATCTGAGTTTTATGGTCTGGTATCTGCTGGGCCCGCTGGCGGTGCAAATTGCTGCCGACCTGCACCTGACCACCCAACAGCGCGGCCTGGTGGTGGCGACCCCGATCCTGGCGGGCGCAGTGCTGCGCTTTTTGATGGGGATGCTGGCTGACAAGCTGTCGCCGAAAACGGCCGGGCTGATCGGCCAGGTGATTGTGATTGCGGCGCTGTTCGGCGCCTGGAAGCTCGGCATCCACAGTTACGAGCAAGCGTTGCTGCTGGGTGTGTTCCTGGGGATGGCCGGCGCATCATTTGCGGTCGCCCTGCCCCTGGCTTCCCAGTGGTATCCGGCAGAACACCAGGGCAAGGCCATGGGGATTGCCGGCGCGGGGAACTCGGGCACGGTGTTCGCTGCCCTGCTGGCGCCGGTGCTGGCGGCCGCGTTTGGCTGGAGCAACGTGTTTGGCTTTGCGTTGATCCCACTGATTCTGACCCTGATCGTGTTTGCCTGGCTGGCGCGCAATGCCCCTGAACGCCCGAAAGCCAAATCCATGGCCGACTATTTCAAGGCATTGGGCGACCGCGACAGCTGGTGGTTCATGTTTTTCTACAGCGTGACCTTCGGCGGTTTTATCGGCCTGGCCAGCGCGCTGCCCGGCTATTTCAACGACCAGTACGGCCTGAGCCCGGTGACTGCCGGCTACTACACCGCCGCCTGTGTGTTCGGGGGCAGCCTGATGCGTCCGTTAGGCGGCGCCCTGGCTGACCGCTTCGGCGGAATCCGTACCCTGCTGGGCATGTACAGCGTGGCGGCGATCTGTATCGCGGCAGTCGGCTTTAACCTGCCCAGCTCCTACGCTGCCCTGGCCTTGTTCGTCTGCACCATGCTTGGCCTGGGCGCCGGGAATGGCGCCGTGTTCCAGTTAGTGCCCCAGCGTTTTCGGCGCGAAATCGGCGTAATGACCGGCTTGATCGGCATGGCCGGCGGCATAGGTGGTTTCGCCCTGGCGGCCGGGATGGGTGCAATCAAACAGAGCACCGGTAGCTACCAACTGGCCCTGTGGTTGTTTGCCAGCCTTGGCGTGTTGGCCTGGTTCGGCCTGCATGGCGTCAAGCGTCGCTGGAGAACCACCTGGGGCTCGGCTGCCGTGACCGCCGCACGCGTCTGATGAGCCTGCAACTGAGCATCGCGCATGCCAGCGCGATCGGACCACGGGAGGAAAACCAGGACGCCTTGCGCGTGGTCACCCCGGTGGCGGAACTGGCCGCAAGCAAAGGTTACTTGTGCGCGATAGCCGACGGCGTGAGCCAGTGCGCCGATGGCGGGTTGGCCGCGCGTTCGACCTTGCAGGCCCTGGCCCTGGATTACTACGCCACACCACAAACCTGGGGCGTGGCCCAGGCGCTGGAACGCTTGCTGCTGGCGCAGAATCGCTGGCTGCAGGCCAATGGGGGCGGTCAGCCCTTGCTCACCACCCTCAGCGCCCTGGTGTTTCGCGGCCAACGTTTTACCCTGGCGCATGTCGGCGATTGCCGAGTGTATCGCTGGCTGGACGGTGAGTTGCAGCGCATCACTGAGGACCACGTATGGGAACAACCGGGCATGCAGCATGTGCTCAAACGTGCTCTGGGGCTGGACCAGCACCTGGTCATGGATTTCCTCGAGGGGCAATTACGCGAAGGCGAGAGTTTCCTGCTGCTGAGTGATGGCGTGTGGGCGACGCTGGGCGATCACAGCATCAGGACGATCCTGCGCGAGCAATTCGATCTGGATCTGGCGGTCAACACCCTGGTGAATGCCGCGCACTTGGCCGGCAGCCAGGACAACGCCAGCGCTCTGCTGGTACGCATCGACAGGCTCGGTGCGGCGACCCTCGGCGATGCGCTGGTGCAACTGCAACAGTGGCCGCTGCCGCCGCCTTTGCGGGCCGGGCAACCGTTTGAAGGCTGGCAGGTGGAACGCTTACTGGCGCACAGCCGACAGTCATTGCTGTACCGGGTACGCGATGCCCAACAGCAACCCTGGCTGCTGAAAACCCTGCCACTGAGCCGCGACGATGACAGTGAAGCGGGCCAGGCGCTGTTGTCCGAGGAATGGTTTTTGCGGCGCGTAGCCGGGCGGGCGTTTCCTGAAGTGCATGCCGCCGGCGGGCGTCAGCATTTGTACTACGTGATGCGCGAATACCCAGGCAAGACCCTGGCCGAACTGTTCCAGCAACAAGGCCCGCTGCCCTTGGCGCAATGGCAGTCCGTGGCGGAGCGCCTGTTGCGCGCGGTCGGCATGCTGCATCGACGACAGATCCTGCACCGCGACATCAAGCCGGAAAACCTGCTGCTGGGCGACGACACTGAACTGCGTGTGCTGGATTTTGGCTTGGCGTACTGCCCAGGTCTCTCGCAAGACCGCGCTCACGAACTGCCCGGCACACCAAGCTTTATCGCCCCTGAGGCCTTCAATGGTGAGCGCCCTACACCCCAGCAGGACTTATACAGCGTCGGCGTCACTTTGTATTATCTGCTGACCGGACATTACCCCTACGGTGAAATCGAAGCCTTTCAACGGCCGCGGTTCGGCCAGCCCATCAGCGCCAGTCGCTATCGCCCCGACCTGCCGGATTGGTTACCCCTGAGCCTGGAACGCGCCGTGGCCACCCAACCTGCGCATCGCTTCGAGACCGCCGAGGAATGGTTGCTGGTGCTGGAACAGGCTGATCGGCAAGCGCTGAGCATGCGCGCCAAGCCCTTGTTGGAGCGCGAGCCATTGAAGGTTTGGCGAACCCTGGGCTTGCTTTCGATGTTGCTTAATCTGGTATTGCTGTATGGACTCTTTCACCACTGATGCCAAATCGCAGACGAAAAAAAGCCCGGCCTAAGCCGGGCTTTTTTCTACCACTCAGTGATTACTGAGCTTGAGCTTCAACCGACGCTTCTACGCGACGGTTAACAGCACGACCAGCTTCAGTTGCGTTGTCAGCAACTGGGCGGGATTCGCCGTAACCTACTGCGGTGATGCGGCTTGGAGCAACGCCGTCTTTAACCAGGACTTGCTTAACAGCGTCAGCACGACGCTGGGACAGCTTCTGGTTGTAAGCGTCTGGACCTACGGAGTCAGTGTGACCAGCAACTTCTACGTTGGTAGCTGGGTACTGAGCCATGAAGTCGGCCAGGTTTTTCACGTCGCCGTAGCTGTTAGGCTTAACAACCGACTTGTCGAAGTCGAACTTAACGTCCAGCTCAACACGAACAACCTGAGCAACTGGAGCTTCTGGCTCTGGAGTTGGCTCTGGAGCTGGTGCTGGGGTAGGAGCTGGAGCTACTGCGCCAGCGTTACCGCCGAAGTTCACACCCAGGCCGACCAGTGCGGAGTAATCCCACTTGCCGTTGTCCATTGCGTAGTCAGCTTCAACACCGGCACGAGCGTACAGGTTGTCAGTGAAGTAGTACTTCACGCCGGTACCGACGATTGCCAGAGTCGACTGGTCGCGACCGCTGTGACCATCAGCCTGAACGTTGGTACGGCTCTGGTGGCCGAAACCGCCTTCAACGTACGGACGCAGGCTATCAACGCCAGCCTGACCGAAGTGGTACTGAGCAGTCAGGCTGCCAGTGTCACCTTTGATCTTCTGGTTGCCAGTACCGTCGTTCGAACGGGTGTGGTTGGTCTTGTCATAGGACAGGTTCAACGACAGGTCGTCGGTCAGGAAGTAACCAATGCGAGCGCCTGGGTTGAAGCCGTCTTCGATGTGCTTGACGCTATCGTTGTACTGCTTCTTGTAGAACAGCTCGCCTTCAACTGCGCCTTGGCCTTGTGCCAGAACGCCGAAAGAAGTAGCGGCAATAAGAGAACCAATGGCCAAGCCCAAGGTGTTTTTCAGTTTCATCCGTTAAATCCCCATCTGGTGATTGTAAAGCAGTCCCACAAACCGGGGGACAACTCGGTGGCAAGTCTAACAGAACTTGCCTACACGTAAGAGATATTTGCCACGCACTAAGTTTCAGTCTCGCCCGCAAATTTCTCACGTAATTTATCAAGAGCACGTTTGTAACGCATTTTTGTAGCACTCAAACCCATATGCATGATGTCAGCGATTTCCTGAAATTCCAGCTCTGCGACAAATCGTAGCACCAGAATTTCGCGGTCAATCGGGTTCACATGCACCAGCCAGCGATCGAGTCCGCCCTTCTCCTCGGGTGCCGGCGCCTTTTCTTCAGACGCTTCCTCAAGGGGGTCCAGACTCAAAGCGTCCATCAAGCGACGCTTTCGCCGTTCCTTCCGATACTGCGTGATGCACTCGTTGTACGTGATGCTGTAGAGCCAGGTCTTGAACTTCGATTTGCCCTCGAAGTTCTTCAGGCCGTAAAGCACCTTGAGCATCACTTCCTGACAGACATCGTCCGCATCTCTATCGTTCCCTAAATACCTTGAACAAACGTTGAACAGAGTGCGTTGATATCTGCGCATCAATTCTTCGTACGCGCGAGTTACGTGAAACAGCTCCGTGTGCGAGCGCGCGACCAACTCCTCATCAGAGAGCTCACGGGGGTCATAGCGCGTAGACAGCGTTTGGGCTTTATTCAAAACAAGTCGTGCCGACAGTCAGGTCAATGTCCGCTACAACCCGGTCAGCCGGGCTTGCGGCGGCGTACATTAGCAGGGTTTGCCCTATTAGCGGCTACTGACCTGCTGTTCAAGGAGAATCCGATTCGACAACGACACCAGGTCGCCGTCATCGGTCAGCACCGTCGTCTTGACTGTACCGATCTCTTCGATTTGCCCTTCGACCTCGCCTACACGCACCTGCTGCCCTACCTGATACAACTCACGCACATAGATTCCCGCAAGAATCTGCCCGGCAATTTCCCGGCTTCCCAACCCCATGGCCAGCGCAACGGCCAGACCAACGGTAATCAAAACAATCACAATCACATGGTTGAGCAGGTCAGTCTTGACCTCCAACTGGCTGATCGCGACAGAGATACTGATGATAATCACCAGCCCCTGGGCGATGCGCCCCAGGCCGGCGGCATAGTCCAAACCCACGCCTTCGGCAGCGCCGCGCACCAGCCCATTGGCCAGTTGCGCCAGCAAAACGCCTACCAGGAGCACCAGCGCGCCGCCGAAAACTTTCGGCAAATACAGCGCCAGCATGTCGAGCGTAGCTGAAACTCGCTCAAGTCCAAGGGATTGAGCCGCAGAAACCAGAAAAATCAGCAAAACAAACCAATAAACGATCTTGCCAATCAATGTGGAGATCGGCACCTGCAGCCCTGCGCGACCGAGGAGCTTGGTCAGGCCGGTGCCTGCCATCAAGCGATCCAGGCCCAATTTCGCAAGCAGCTTGGACAGCAGGGTGTCGAGCAGCTTGGCCACAACAAAGCCCAGCAACACCAGTACCAGAGCGCCAAACAGGTTGGGAATGAAATTCGCCACCTTGGTCCACAATGCGGTCATCGCGGTGACCAGGCTCTGGGTCCAGAGATCAAGTTCCATATTCAATCAGCCTTATCAGCAGTGCGAGCAAGAGGTTTACGACGGGATACCGGTGATACATGGGCCGAACCATTGTTCAGGGCCATCATCAACGCCGGCAGCCAGCGGCCGAGCAGACCGAACAAATCACCCGCGCCCACCTGACGGTTGGCGGTTTTCAACACGCGGCCCAGGCACGCATCGTCATCTCGGTTGGATGGCGAAGCATTGAGCATGTCACGCAAAGACTGTTCGAACGGATCGTGCATATAGACCTCTCGCAAGTGTTTTAAAAGACGAGGGTAAAATTCCTGGGGTCACATGGGACCCTTCCCGTGTTCAGGTCATATTCAGCTCAAACCCAGCGCAATCGTCGAAACAACCACCATTGTCCGAGTGCGACCGAGACCATCAACAGGCATGCAATCACAAATCCATAGGGGCTGGCAGAGAACGGTATACCGCCCACGTTGATGCCCAGCAAGCCGGTCAGAAAACTCATCGGCAGAAAGATCCCGGTGATGATCCCGAAACGGTACATGGTGCGGTTCATGCGCACGCTCAAGCGCCGGTCTTCGGCCTCAAGCACAAGCCCCACGCGCTCCCGAGCCAATTCGAGCTCTTCCAGGTAGCGGGTCAGGCTGTTGTTCAATTCGTTCCAATAGTCGGCATCGTCATCGCAGAACCACGGCAATTTTATCCGCGTAAGTTGGGCAAAAATATCCCGCTGCGGTGACAGGAAACGCTTGAGCCCGGCCGCCCGCCGACGGATCTGCAAAACGCTGCCATGTTCAGGTGTATACCGTTCGTCGGTATCAAGCTTTTCTTCTTCGACGTCGACGATTTCGGACAGGTCGGCGACCAGATCCTGCACTTTATTGGTCAGGTATTGCGCCATATAAAGGATGAGTTCCGACGCAGTTTTCGGGCCTTTGCCCTCCGCCAGTTGCACCAGCAGCTCATCGGTGGCGCGCAGTGGGCGCAGGCGCAAGGAAATCACGCGGTTGGCAGCTGCAAAAATTCGCACCGAAACCATGTCTTCCGGCTCGGCGCCCGGGTTGAGGTTGACCCCACGCAAAAACAACAGCAACTCGGAATCCGGCAGCGGCAACAGGCGCGGACGGGTGTTCTCCTCCAGCAGCAAGTCACAGGCGAATTCGCTCAAACCGCTGGATTTGCGCAGCCAGGTCTGGGTCTGCGGATGGCTGCGATCCCAATGCAGCCACAGGCTTTCCTGGGGCTGCAGTTGCAAGTCGTCGAGCTCAGTCCGGGCAATCGAACGCGCACCGCCTTTACCGTCCAGCACCAGGGCATGCACCAGCCCCCATTGCGCGTTTTCTTCCTCGAACATCCTCACCCCTGTCGGCTATTGCAGTTTATTCAGGCATTTTCAGCGGTCTGGGCGACACGATCACGCCGTTGTTGTCGGCATAGATGTATTCACCCGGACGGAACGTCACGCCTGCGAAGGTGACGACCACGTTCAGGTCGCCAATGCCACGCTTGTCAGTCTTCATTGGGTGGCTGGCCAAGGCTTGAACACCCAGGTCAGTCTGGGCGATCACGTCTACATCACGGATGCAGCCGTAGATCACCACCCCCTCCCAAGCGTTTTTCGCGGCTTTTTCGGCGATCATGTCGCCCAGCAAAGCACGACGCAGTGAACCACCACCGTCGACCACCAACACCTTGCCCGCACCAGGCTGGTCAGCCTGCTCCTTGACCAGGGAGTTATCTTCGAAGCATTTGATGGTGACAATCTCGCCGCCAAAGGAGTCTCGGCCGCCGAAGTTGCTGAACATTGGCTCGAGCACCTGCACCAAATCCGGGTATGCGTCGCACAGGTCGGGGGTCACGTAATGGTTCATCGAGAAACTCCTGTCGTCAAAGAAGAGGTCGAACATCCCACGGTGTACATCAGAAAAACGCGCCGCAACAGGCAATCTTTAAGGGTTTGCCCGCTGGCGGCGGCCATGATCGGGTTCACCGCTGCGCAACGCAACAACCACTACGCGACTGAATATGACCAGAAGCGTTTAAAGCGTCATATCTTAGCCGCAACCAACCCCAAGTGAAACGCCCTTGGCTAGGCACCTGATCAACCCGCCGCAGCGCTCTCGGCCTGGGGCGCAAACAAGGGTGTCAACGGATCTTTCAACCAGCGCTCTACCAATGGCCACACTTCAGCCTGCGCAGCTTTGCTCACCAGCATCTCGACATGCCCGAAGTCACCGCTGAAACCCTGCTGGCGTCCTAAACACAGATATTGGCGATGTTCGGAGCCGACTTGTTCGAAGAGTTTGCGACACGCCCAGTCGGGGTCCTGCTGGTCGCCTGCGGCGCTGACGGCCAACAGCGGCACGTCGACGTCTGCCAAGCCCTTCCACCAGTCCTGCTTGCCATCACCAAAGCGCCCGAACAGGCCGTTCCAGCGCATCGCCTCAATCATGACGCCGGCCGGTTCGTCTTCCGGGCCGCGTTTTAGCCGCGAGCCGGACACCTCGCCGAAACGCTTCAAGAGCAAACGCCCGGTCCACTCCAGCGGTGG
Organism: Pseudomonas sp.; assembly: GCF_049590575.1. Classification (GTDB taxonomy): domain Bacteria; phylum Pseudomonadota; class Gammaproteobacteria; order Pseudomonadales; family Pseudomonadaceae; genus Aquipseudomonas. The sequence continues at coordinate 14,070 of NZ_JBAWDE010000037.1, read as the reverse complement.
GATTTTCAACGGCCAGTGAGTGCGGCTGACCTGGCAGCCAAACAGCGCCACCGAGGCCACCGCCGGTGCGCCAAGATGCTGGCCACCGAGAGCCGCCGCCAGGGCGGTACCGCCCAGGGAATGCCCGAGCCAGTGCGGGATCTGCGCACTTTGCTCGCGCACAAAGGCGCCGATGGCCGGCAAATCGTAGCGCGCGTAGTCGGCGACGCGATTGCGGGCGTAATCGTGATTGCGCTTGGACAGGCCATGGCCGCGCATTTCCGGGATCCACACATCGAACCCCTGGCGCGCCAGGTAGGCGCCCAGGCCAATGCCCCTGGGCGAGTACCAGAAGCGCCGATTGGAAAAACTGCCGTGCAACAAAATTATCGGGATGCCCCGGTTTTCCGGGACATCGGCCAGGCCCAAACGGGTAACCGCCAGTTCGACGGTGCCATCGGGGCTGTTGCCGGGTTTGAGCCGGTAGACGTCTTCACTCAAGTCGCCACGACGTTCAGCGCTGATCAGGGCGACGGGAAACAGGTTGCTGCTGCTTTGCATAATGCTCTTGCACAAAAAAGGGCGGCGTCCGGAAGGAGTTCCGCCCTGCACAGATAAGAATGCCGGTCACCCTTGACGGGTGCCCGGCACTTTTGACGTATCGACCTTAGGCGGGCGCTTGGCCTTCCGCGAGGAAGAACCAGGTTTCCAGCACGGAATCGGGGTTCAACGAAACGCTTTCGATACCCTGCTCCATCAGCCACTTGGCCAGGTCGGGGTGGTCGGAAGGGCCTTGGCCGCAGATGCCGATGTACTTGCCGGCCTTGTTACAGGCCTGGATGGCGTTGGCCAGCAGTTTCTTGACCGCAGGGTTACGCTCGTCGAACAGGTGCGCAATGATCCCGGAGTCGCGGTCCAGGCCCAGGGTGAGTTGGGTCAGGTCGTTGGAACCGATGGAGAAGCCGTCGAAGAATTCCAGGAACTCTTCGGCCAGGATCGCGTTGGATGGCAACTCGCACATCATGATCACGCGCAGGCCGTTCTCGCCGCGGCTCAAGCCGTTTTCAGCGAGCAGGTCGATCACCTGGCTCGCCTCGCCCAGGGTACGCACGAACGGCACCATGATCTCGACGTTGTCCAGGCCCATCTCGTTGCGTACGCGCTTGAGTGCACGGCATTCAAGCTCGAAGCAGTCACGGAACGCTTCGCTGATGTAGCGCGAGGCGCCACGGAACCCCAGCATCGGGTTTTCTTCTTCCGGCTCATAGAGTTTGCCGCCGATCAGGTTGGCGTACTCGTTGGACTTGAAGTCCGACAGGCGCACGATGACCTTTTTCGGATAGAACGCCGCCGCCAGGGTGCTGATGCCTTCCACCAGTTTCTCGACGTAGAAGCCCACCGGGTCGTTGTAACCGGCGATGCGCTTGTCGACGCTTTCCTTGATGTCCAGCGGCAGGCCGTCGTAGTTCAGCAGGGCCTTGGGGTGCACGCCGATCATACGGTTGATGATGAACTCCAGGCGGGCCAGGCCCACACCGGCGTTCGGCAACTGCGCGAAATCGAAGGCGCGGTCCGGGTTGCCGACGTTCATCATGATCTTGAACGGCAGCTCCGGCATCGCGTCGATGGAGTTTTGCTTGATGTCGAAGCCCAGCTCACCTTCGAAAATAAAGCCGGTGTCGCCTTCGGCACAGGATACGGTCACGCCCTGGCCGTCTTTCAACAGCTGGGTCGCATTGCCGCAGCCAACCACTGCTGGAATGCCCAGCTCACGGGCGATGATCGCCGCGTGGCAGGTGCGCCCGCCACGGTTGGTGACGATGGCGCTGGCACGCTTCATCACCGGTTCCCAGTCCGGGTCGGTCATGTCGGAGACCAGCACGTCGCCGGGCTGGACTTTGTCCATTTCGGACACGTCCTTGATGATCCGCACCTTGCCGGCGCCGATGCGCTGGCCAATGGCGCGGCCTTCCACCAGCACAGTGCCGGTTTCTTTCAGCAGGTAGCGTTCCATGACGTTGGCCGACGTGCGGCTTTTCACGGTTTCCGGACGCGCCTGCACGATGTACAGCTTGCCGTCGTCACCGTCCTTGGCCCATTCGATGTCCATCGGGCACTTGTAGTGCTTTTCGATGATCATTGCTTGCTTGGCCAGCTCGCTGACTTCCGCGTCGGTCAGGCAGAAACGCGCGCGTTCAGCCTTGTCGACATCAACGGTTTTTACCGAACGACCGGCCTTGGCCTCGTCGCCGTAGATCATCTTGATCGCCTTGCTGCCCAGGTTGCGGCGCAGGATGGCCGGGCGGCCGGCTTCAAGGGTGTGTTTGTGGACGTAGAACTCGTCCGGGTTGACCGCGCCTTGTACGACGGTTTCACCCAGGCCGTAGGCGCCGGTGATAAACACCACGTCACGGAAGCCCGACTCGGTATCCAGGGTGAACATCACGCCGGCGGTGCCGGTTTCCGAACGCACCATGCGCTGCACGCCGGCAGACAGGGCCACCAGCTTGTGGTCGAAACCCTGGTGGACACGGTAGGAAATTGCGCGGTCGTTGAACAGCGAGGCGAATACCTCCTTGGCTGCGCGGATGACGTTTTCCACGCCGCGGATATTAAGGAAGGTTTCCTGCTGGCCGGCAAAGGAGGCGTCGGGCAAGTCTTCAGCGGTGGCCGAGGAGCGCACGGCGACGGCCATGTCCGGGTTGCCAGCCGACAGGGTGGCGAAGGCGCTGCGGATTTCTTCGTTGAGCTTCTCGGGGAACTCGGCGTCCATGATCCATTGGCGGATCTGGCTGCCGGTCTTGGCCAAGGCATTGACGTCATCGACGTCCAGAGCGTCCAGCGCGGCGTGGATCTGAGCATTCAGGCCGCTCAGTTCGAGAAAATCGCGGTAGGCCTGGGCCGTGGTGGCGAAACCACCGGGCACCGACACACCAGCGCCTGCAAGATTACTGATCATCTCGCCGAGGGATGCGTTCTTGCCCCCTACGTGCTCTACATCATGGACGCCGAGCTTATCGAGGGAAACTACGTACTCTACCAAGGTGATCTCTCCACTTTCTGTGTTGGAAAAGCTCAGGACGCCGGCTGCTCAGTAGGAGCTAACGCCAGCGCTTGTGGCCTGGACCTGGAAAATAAGTGAGAATGCGGCCCACTGCGGGACGGCAAAATCGCGCCTATCATATCCAAGATTCGCCATCAGCTTAAGGCCCAGGGCTCAAATGAAACGATCTGCTTTCTTTATCTCCGACGGCACCGGCATTACAGCCGAAACATTGGGCCAAAGCCTGCTCGCGCAGTTCGAAAACATTACCTTCGCCAAATTCACGCGGCCCTATATCGACAGCGTGGATAAAGCGCGGGCCATGGTACAACAAATCAATCTGGCGGCTGAAAAAGACGGCTTCCGGCCGATCATTTTCGACACCATCGTCAATCAAGACATCCGTGAGATCCTCGCAACCTCCAATGGTTTCATGATCGACATTTTCTCGACCTTCCTGGCGCCGCTGGAGCAGGAGTTGAGTGAACACTCCTCCTATTCCGTAGGAAAGTCCCATTCCATTGGTCACAACTCCAATTATATGGAGCGTATCGAGGCGGTGAACTTCGCCCTCGATAACGACGACGGCGCCCGCACCCACTATTACGACAAGGCTGACCTGATCCTGGTCGGCGTGTCGCGCTGCGGCAAGACGCCGACCTGCCTGTACATGGCCATGCAATTTGGCATTCGCGCGGCCAACTACCCGCTGACCGAGGACGACATGGAGCACCTGACGCTGCCGGCCGCCCTGCGTGCGCATTCAAACAAGCTGTTCGGCCTGACCATCGACCCGGACCGCCTCACCGCCATCCGCAACGAGCGCAAGCCCAACAGCCGCTACTCCAGCTACGCCCAGTGCGAATTCGAAGTGCGCGAAGTGGAAAATCTGTTCCGCCGCGAGAATATTGCGCATATCAATTCCACGCATTTTTCGGTGGAAGAAATTTCGGCGAAGATCCTGGTGGAGAAAGGCGTGGAGCGCAGATTCAAATAATTTATTGCCCGGGCTGACGCTATCGCAGGCAAGCCAGCTCGCACATTTTGGACTGCATTCCAAAGTTGGAACTCGGTCAAATGTGGGAGCTGGCTTGCCTGCGAAGAACGATAACGCGGTCAACCTGCCTACAGATGAAACCGCCCGCCGCCCTGCCCCAACGCCGTCGCCAGCGCATCAAACCCCGCCCGCAACAATTGATCGTCACCCGACGTATTACAGATACTCGCCCGAATAAACTGCGGCACCGCCGTCTGCCCCACGGCAAAGGCTTCAGCCGTGGCGATCAGGTAGTTGTTCTGTTTGAGTTCCGCCTCGATTTCCGATGCACGCCAGGGCTCCGGCACTTCGATCCAGAAATGCGGGCTGTTCAGATGGGTGCGGTAGGCCAGGCCGGCCAACAGGTCCTGCACCAGGGTTTTACGCCGGCTGATCTCGTTGATTTGCTGGTGCAACAGGTATTCCGCCGTGCCGTTTTCGATCCACTGGGTCGCCAATTCCAGGGTCACCGGCGTGGCCATCCAACAAGTCGAGCGCAGGGCCGCCGAGATGCGGCTGACCAACGCCGGCGGCGCATGCACATAGCCCACCCGCAACCCGGCAGATACCGCTTTGCTCAGGCTGCTGATCAAAATCGTACGCTCGGGGGCAAAATGGCTGAGGGGCGGCGGCCGGTCTTCGACTAATACCCCGTGGGCCTCATCCTCAAGAATCAGCAGATTATGCTCGCGGCATACCTTCACCAGGGCTTCGCGACGCGCCACCGACAGCACCGCCGTCGTCGGGTTCTGGATCGTCGGCGTGCAATACAAGGCTGAAATCCGGTGATTACGACAGACTTCGTCCAGTGCGCCTGGCAGCACACCTTCCTCATCCATTTCCAGGCCGATCAAGCGGATGCCTAGCATGCGCGCAGCCGTAATGAGGCCTGGGTAAGTCAGTTGCTCGGTGACCACCGTATCGCCGGCGCGCAGCAACGCCATCATTGCGCAGAGCAGGCCATGCTGGCCGCCATTGACGCAGATGACCTGCTCGGGAATCGGATGGAAGTCACGCTGCACCAGCCATTGCGCACCCGCGTCGCGGTAACGCGGCAGGCCGGCATCCGGGGTGTAGGCGCTGATGTCCTGAAGGAATTTGGCGTTGGTCGACAGGGTCTGGAAGCTCTGGGCCAGAAAGGTCGTCTCCTGCCCCGGAATATGCATATTGCGGCTCATGTCGAAATATTGGCGCGGTTCTTCGCTGAAGTTGCGAAACCCTTCATCACGCTGGCGCTCCATCCCACGCTTGCGCACGAACGTGCCGTCACCTACGCGCGCCACTACCAGGCCCAGGCGTTCCAGCTCGCCGTAGGCCCGGCTGATGGTGCCGATGGTCACGCCCAAATTGTCGGAAAGCACCCGATGGGGCGGCAGTTTTCGTCCCGGTTCAATCAAGCCTTCGAGGATGCCGCGCTCCATCACATCGGAAAGGCGCTTGTACTTCACGCCCTGACCGTTGGACAACCCCTCACGCATAATTGACACCATGTCAATATTTGTTTTGACAGCCATCTTTCGCCCTAATAGTGTGCTTTTACGGGTTCAATCGCCGAATTTAACAACTTATTACAAGCTCAATATAGAGTTCAATTCCGGCTCAGGGAAGCAATAAACGATGCCAATGTCCGCCGTTCTCGAAAACACCGCCAAAACCAAAAACCAAAAACAGTGGCTGGCCGGGCTGGTGACCAGTGTGATGTTCCTGATCGTGTGCCTGAGTTGGGGTACCACTTGGCTGGGTATCAAGATCGCCGTGGAAAGCGTGCCGCCGCTGACATCCGCCGGCCTGCGCTTTCTCATCGCCTTCCCGCTGTTCCTGTGTTTTGCCTGGGTGCGCCGCGAGCCAATCCTGTTTCCGCGGGAGAGCCGCTGGTTCTTCGTCTTCGTGACCCTCTCCTACTTCAGCGTGCCCTACTACCTGCTCAACTACGGCGAAATGCATGTGTCGTCCGGCCTCACGGCCCTGCTGTTCAGCTGCATGCCGGTGTTCATCCTGATCTTCTCGGCGCTGTTCCTGCGCGAGCGCATTTATTTCTCCCAGGTGGTCGGCATCGGCATCGGCTTCGGCAGCCTTTACATGATCATCAAGAGCCAGGGCCTGCACCTGGACCACGCCGAATTCTTAGGGGTATTGGCGATTCTGACCGCCGCAATCATGCATGCCCTGTGCTACGTCATCACCAAGCAGAAAGGCAGCGCCATCAGCGTGATCACCTATAACACCCTGCCCATTGGGATTGCCGGGTTGATGCTGTTCGTCGCCGGCCTCTGGTTTGAAACACCGACCTTCGAAGCCATCACACTGCGCTCCTGGAGTGCACTGTTCTACTTGGGGCTGGTGGCGTCGGTGGGCGGCTTCATCGTGTATTTCATGCTGCTCAAGCGCTTGAGCCCGATCATCCTGTCGTTCGTGTTCATCATTTTCCCGGTGTTCGCGGTGATCATCGGCGCCTGGTACGAAGGCCTGGCGATTTCCCGCGACCTGATGCTGTATTCGGCCATCCTGTTGGCCGGTTTTGCGATTACCAAATTGCCGATTGAAAAACTCCTGGCCAAGAAAAATTGATCATCAACCGACGCGAGAGAAACATGGACGTCCTCCGCCCCCCCGCCCTGGAACAAATTTACGCCCACGCCAGCCGCTGCTATCCCGAGGAATGCTGTGGTTTCGTGTTTGCCGACGGCAGCGTGTACCTGGGCAGCAATATCCAGAATGAACTGCACCGTAGGAACCCCGAGATGTACCCGCGCAGCGCCGCCAACGGCTATACGTTTTCGGTGGCCGACACACTGCTGATGAACAAGGCATTGCGCAGCGACAACCCGGTGATGGTGATCTACCACTCCCACCCGGACGTCGGCGCGTATTTCAGCGATGAAGACCAGGACAAGGCACTGTTCATGGGCGAGCCGATCTACCCCGTCAGCTACCTGGTGGTCGACGTTCGCCAAGGCCAGCCCCTGGGTTCCAAGTTGTTCGCCTGGGATGGCAAGCATTTCGCCCTTCAACCTTTCAACGACCTGCACTCGGAGTTGTCCATGAACGCTGTCTCTTTTCCCGACATTCTGGTTCGCGTGGCCAAGCTGCCGGAATCGACCCTTGAAGGCACCGGATCGACATTGCGCGAAGTCATTGAAAACCTCTGCAGCAGCCATCCGCAGTTACGCCCGCACCTGTTCCATGAAACCAACAACCAGCTCAAGGAACACTTCCTGTTTACCGCCGAGGAAGAGCTGGTTGGCGCCGACGATAAGCTCCCGGAAAAAGCCAGAATCGAAGTACTGCTCGCCACCTCTGGCGGCATCCACGTCGATGCATTGAGCAACGAACACGCACTCAGCAATGAAGAGGTACAGCGCTACGTGCGTCACATCACCCTCCCCGGCGTAGGCCGCGATGGCCAGATGAACCTGAAAAAGGCCAAAGTGCTGATCATCGGTACCGGCGGTCTGGGTTCACCCATCAGCCTGTACCTGGCGGCGGCCGGCATCGGCACCTTGGGGCTGGTGGATTTCGATGTGGTGGAAAGCAGTAACCTGCAACGCCAAGTCGTGCACGGCAACAGCACGCTGGGCATGCCCAAGGTCGAGTCCGCCAAACAGCGCTTGCAGGACCTCAACAGCCATATCCGGATCAACGCCCACAACACTGCGCTGAATGCCGACAACGCGCTGGAATTGGTGGGCGCCTATGACCTGGTGATCGACGGCACCGACAACTTCGACACCCGCTACCTGGTCAACGATGCCTGCGTGCAGTTGGGCAAACCGCTGGTGTACGGCGCCATCTACCGCTTCGACGGGCAGATCAGCGTGCTCAACTATAAAGGCGGGCCGTGCTACCGCTGCCTGTTCCCCAGCGCACCGCCCGCAGAGCTGGCGCCCAACTGCAGCGCCGGTGGCGTGATCGGCGTGCTGCCCGGCGTGGTCGGGATGATCCAGGCCACCGAAGCGATCAAGTTGTTGATCGGCATCGGCGAGCCACTGTCCGGCCGCTTGATGCGCTTTGACGCACTGGCGATGAAGTTCAGCGAGATCCGCTTCAAACGCCGCGCCGACTGCCCGTGCTGCTCCGAACGGCGCCACAGCAAACCGATGGCGCCGTCGGTGTGTGCGGACGCCGTGCCGAGCCAACCGTCGCTGGCCGAAGAACGCTACATCAAGCCCCGCGTGCTCAAGCAAGTGCTCGAGCACCACCGCAGCGCCGACGTGCTGCTGGACGTGCGCGACGCCAGCGAACTGGAAGTGTGCAAACTGCCGGGCGTGGTGCACATCCCCCTGGCCGAACTGGACGGACAGCTCGACAGCCTCAGCCGGGACAACACCCACTACCTGATCTGCTACGCCGGCACCCGCGCCGAGCAAGCCGCCAGCACCTTGCTGGCCGCTGGCTTCGCCAACACCAAAGTCCTGCAGGGCGGCATGAAACACTGGGTTCGCGACGTCGAACCCGACATGCCTTTGTACTGACCGGCCATGGGCTCATACCTGATGTTGCATAACTCAATCCTCGACGCCATCGGCCACACGCCGATCGTACGGCTGGCGCAGTTTTCCGAAGACCTCGGCATTGAGGTCTACGCCAAGCTCGAATCCCTGAACCCCGGTGGCAGCCACAAGGCGCGCATCGCCCTGGGCATGATCCTCGACGCCGAACGCCGTGGCGTGCTGATCCGTGATTCCGGGCAAACCATCATCGAACCCAGCGGCGGCAATACCGGCATCGGCCTGGTCATGGCCGGCAACGTGCTGGGCTACAAAGTGGTGCTGGTGATTCCCGATAACTACAGCCCCGAAAAACAGAAACTGCTGCGCCTGTATGGCGCCAAGGTGGTGCTGTCGGACAGCCGCCTCGGCAACAATTCCCACGGCGAAAAGTGCATGGAACTGCAACTGGAAAACCCCAGTTACGTGATGCTCAACCAGCAGCGCAACGGCGCCAACCCGCAAACCCATCGCGACACCACCGCACGGGAAATCATTCGTGCGTTTGGTGATTTGCGCGTGGACTACTTTGTCAGCGGCATCGGCACCGGCGGCCATATCACCGGCATCGGCGAAGTGCTGAAGGCCACCTGGCCTGCCATCCGCGTGATGGGCGTGGAGCCGGAGGAATGCGACTTGCTGAAAAACCAGCACGCGCCGCACCACATCCAGGGTCTATCGATCGGCCTGATTCCCAGCATCCTCAACCTGGACGTGATCGACGGCATGCTCAAGGTCTCGCGCCAGGAATGCATCGACATGATGAAACGCATCATGCGCACCGACGCCATCAGCCTGGGCTTGTCATCCGCCGCCAATATGGTGGCCATCGCCAGGCTGGCCCCCGAACTGCCGCCCGAAACGGTGGTATTGACCATGGTTTACGACAATGCCGACAGCTACCTGCCCAGTTTCGAATAGGCGGTTTTCCAACCATCCAGTATGCGGGGGTGCCTCCATGGGGGGCTTTATCGACATGCAACAGCTGCACGATGAGTTGCTTACCCACCTCATCAAGACCCTCACGCCCGCGCAGATGAAACAGCTGGAACCGCACCTGGCGCCGCTGATCCAGAATGCTGCGCAGGCAGTAGCCGAGGATTTGATCGCCTACGCCTACCGCGACCCAGCATCCCGTGGGCGCGGTGAGTTGATCCTGGAGTCATACGCCTCGTTCAAAGCGGTGCTGTATTACCGGCTGGCACATCTGGTGTGGAATTTTCCTGACCAGAGAAACGGTGTGTTTTCACGCATTGCGCTCAAGCTGAGCAATCAGGGCAAGGTGCTCTCTGGCGCCGAGATCCACCCGGCGGCGCGTATTGGCCGACGCTTTGTACTCGATCACGGCTACGGCACGGTGATCGGCGAAACCTGCGAGATCGGCAACGACTGCTACATCCTCTGCGGTGTGACCCTGGGCGCACGTGGCATCGCCAACAACCCCGACGGCAAGCGCCATCCGCGCCTGGGCAACAACGTCGAAGTGGGGGCCGGCGCCCGCGTGCTGGGGTATGTGCTGATCGGCGACAATGTGTTTATCAGCCCATCCTGTGTGATCACCCAGGACGTGCCCGCCGGCACCAAGGTCAAAGTGGTGAACCAGATCCAGCTGCAAAAAAATGATGAGTCGGACCACAGCAACTACCTCGGCGCCTTCGCTCTGGATGAACGCTTGCATGTGGTCGGCGAGGTCAACACCAGCCATAAAGTCACAGTGCTGGACGCTGACTTCCATCCCCTGCCGGGGCTGATGCTGGAGCCCACGGTGAAGGAGCGTCACCACCTGCAATTTCGCCTGCACCGCACCGAGTCAGGTAACCACCTGCCGCGCCTGCCGCTGAACCTCAAGGTCTGCGGCCCCGAGTTTGAAATCACCCTGCTCTCCCCCCCTGGCTTGAGCGCAATGGTCCGTTGCCTTTTGCAAGCCAGCCCAGTGAACGTCGGAGGTTGAACATGTCTGTGCACACCATGGAAACCCTGGCGCTGTTTGACAGCGCGCCCTACCAGAACGCGTTCAGCGCCCGGGTGGTTGCCGTCAGCGAACAGGGAATCGCCCTGGAACACACGCTGTTCTACCCCACCGGCGGCGGGCAGCCGGGCGACACCGGCCACTTGACCCTGGCGGATGGTAGCCGGGTTGCCGTGACAGGCACGGTGCGCGACCCGGTGTCGCGCTCGATCATCTGGCACCAGGTGGAACACTGCCCCGAGCAATTGATCGCTGGGGTGCAGGTGGACGCGGGGATTGATTGGGCGCGGCGCTACCAGCACATGAAGATGCACACCTGCCTGCACCTGTTGTGCTCGCTCATCGACGCCCCGGTCACCGGCTGCAGCATCAGCACGGACAAAGGCCGCCTGGATTTCGATTTGCCGGAGATGACCCTCGACAAAGACACCCTCACCCGCGACCTCAACGCGCTGATCGAACAGGCCCATGAGGTCAAAACCCTGTCGATGCCCGCGTCGGAATACGCCACTTTGCTGCAGATCACCCGCACCCAGGCGGTCGCGCCGCCGGTGATCCAGGGCTCGGTACGCGTGATTGAAATCGGCGGGATCGATATCCAGCCGTGCGGCGGAACCCACGTGATCAACACCGAGGAAATCGGCCGGGTGTTTTGCGAGAAGATCGAGAAAAAAAGCAAGCATAACCGCAGGGTGATTCTGCGCTTTGAGTGAGAGATCGAGTGGGGTGCGCTCAAGTGTGGGGCGCGCGCGCGCCCACACTCGGCGAAACAGCTCTGAACCCTATTTCGGTTGGGCACTGAGTTGCTTGGTCAGCTCTGCGACCTGCTGTTCAAGTGATGAAATCGTTTCGTTGAACGACTTTTCCTGCGCTTCAATTGTTTCACGCATCAGCTGGTTTTGCTGTTTGAGTTGCTCAATGGTTTGAACAGAAGGGGCTGCTGACTCATCGGCTTTAGTCGACTGATCAGTTGGCGTAGGGGTCGATGACTCAGTGGACTGTGTTTCATTTGACGCAAGCGTCTTATAGGGTGCAGTCGACCGATCAGTTGACGTAGAGGTCGATGGGTCGGACTTCGCCTCGTCTGACGCAGGTGTTCCATCAGTGCCCTTGCCGTCGGTAGCCTCCTCGGTTTTAGAGGTGTCCTTCCCGGTCATTTGTGCGATCAAGTTCTTAACTTGCTCTTGCAGTTTATCCAAAGCCGTAGAGAGCTTCGTGAAAAAATCCTTTATTTGCTCATGAAGCGCAGAATGCTCTTTAACCGCCTGACTGAAACTCGCAGTCTGGCTTGGCTGAGTCGATACGGGGTCTTGCTGCGGAGAATTCTCAGACGGCGCAACATTCTGACCATCCGTACCAGCGCTCTGCGGCCCAGCGACCGTAGCAGGGGATGCCTTCCCAGTGCTTTCTTCTTTAGCACTGAGTTGCTTACTCAGACTGTCTATTTCCCTGTAAAGCGCTTGGATTTTCGGCGCCACGTTTTGGGAGAGCTTAAGGGTCTTCTCGAACAGTTCCTGATTCTCTTGTTTCAATTGCGCCAATGGGCTTGAGGAAGAGGCTTCTGACGGCTGATTCATGATGTTGCGGTGAGTCGAAAGTTGGCCGCGCTGCTCAGGGGTCATGGGCGCACGGGCAGGAGCCGAACTGGACTGTGTATCGGCCTGTCCTGGGGCTTCGGCACCACGCTCATCGCGGGCAGGCGCAGACTGTGAGGATGCTTGGTATTCAGGAGTGTAGGCTGTTTGCTGCCGGGGGTTTACGCTGGTCATAGGTCTCTTCCCAGTTCAGGTAATTGAGGATAGCCAGAGGACTGCATCTGCGAGTCTTCTGGCTACATATTGGCAATTACAGGAAAGAGGTTCCTATACCGTAGGAAACGTGAGTAGCTATTTATGTCTGAGTCTAAAAAGCCCTCTCTCGAATGTTCCTCAGATCACAAACAGGTCGACAAAGCGATTGACCGGCGTCGCCTCAAGCTGTGCCTGTTCCTTGCACAGCGCAAAGATTTCGGTGCAGCGCTGGGCGGTAAATCGCGTGGCCAGGTTGGCCTTGAACTTGTCTTCCAGCAGTGGAATACCATCCACCCGGCGCCGACGATGGCCAATCGGGTACTCCACCGCGACTTGCTCGGTGCAGGTGCCATCCTTGAAGAACACCTGCACCGCGTTGGCGATTGAGCGTTTGTCGGCTTCCAGGTATTCGCGGCTGTAGCGCGGGTCTTCGATGATGACCATCTTGTCGCGCAGTTCATCAATGATCGGGTGCGCGGCGTGGAACTCATCTTCGTAGTGCTCGGCCACCAGGTTGCCGAACGCCAGCGGTACGGCGGTCATGTATTGCAGGCAGTGGTCGCGATCAGCGGCGTTGGCCAGTTGCCCGACCTTGGAGATGATGCGGATCGCCGACTCGTGGGTGGTAATGACGATTCGCTCGATGTCGTGCAGGCGGTTTTTCACCAATGGGTGCAAGGTCACCGCGGCCTCGCACGCGGTCTGCGCGTGAAACTCGGCAGGGAAGCTGATCTTGAACAGCACGTTTTCCATCACATAGGTGCCGTAGGGCTGGGACAGGCGGAACGCGCGTTTGTCTTCGGGCTTGAGCGCGAGGTCCTTGTTGGTGTGGCTGAACAACACGTCGTAGAAGCCCCACTGCGGCGCACTCAGCACACCGGGGATGCCCATCTCGCCGCGCAAGGCGATATCCGCCAGGCGTACGCCACGGCTCGACGCATCCCCGGCTGCCCAGGATTTGCGCGACCCGGCATTCGGCGCATGCCGATAGGTGCGCAACGCCTGGCCATCGACAAACGCGTGCGACAACGCGGACAGCAGCTGTTCACGGTTGGCGCCCATCAGTTTGGCGGTGACGGCGGTAGAGGCGACCTTTACCAGCAATACATGGTCGAGGCCGACGCGGTTGAAGGCGTTTTCCAGCGCAATCACGCCCTGGATTTCGTGGGCCATGATCATCGCTTCCAGCACTGCGCGCACGGTCAGCGGTGCGTCGCCATTGGCCAGGCGTTTTTGCGAAAGGTGGTCGGCCACGGCGAGGATGCCGCCAAGGTTATCCGAAGGATGCCCCCATTCGGCGGCCAGCCAGGTGTCGTTGTAGTCGAGCCAGCGCACGATGCAGCCGATGTCCCACGCGGCCTTGACCGGGTCCAGGCGCAATGAGGTGCCCGGCACGCGTGCGCCGAACGGTACCACGGTGCCCTCCACGATAGGCCCCAGGTGCTTGGTGCATTCGGGGAACCGCAGGGCCAGAAGGCCGCAGCCCAGCGTGTCCATCAGGCAGTTGCGCGCAGTGTCCAGGGCGGCCGGGGAATCGATCCGGTAGGTGAGCACGTAATCGGCAATGTCCTGCAGGACCTGGTCGTAGTCGGGGCGGTTGTTCTGGTCGACGTTGGCGCTCATGGCAGTTCTCCAAAGTGGGTTAGGTGTGGTCCATCCTCAGGGTCAGGGTTGATCAGGTTTTGGCAGGTCTGATTGCCCGCCTTGGTCATGCGGGTAACATTGAACCCTGTGGGAGCGGGCTTGCTCGCGAAGGCGGTGTGTCA